>JADFON010000391.1 GCA_022562855.1 Candidatus Zhuqueibacterota bacterium
TACCGGCAAAATCAATATTTAACTTAACTTTTACCCGTTGTGCTATTAGATTTGATACATAATGAGCATTTTTATTATGGTTTATACTAAACTTTCCTGTCATTTCGACCGAAGCTCAGATTTTTTAGCAAAAAATCTGAGCAAAGCGGAGAAATCTCGGCGTAAAGATTTCTTCCCAAAATGCGGGATAGAAATGACATGATGAGTCATTATAACCCATAAAAAATTGCTCGTCTTGAATCAATTTTAATAGCACAACGCGTTAATATACTCATTATTCAAGCGAATTATAAATAGTGGATGCAATCCGGGAAATGCACCGGATAGGCAGAGATCCAGTGGTTTGCGAATATTGAGAGCCAAAAAAATCTGCGCTGTTCGGAAGCAGGTGTAATTTATGTGATGCGGGATGAAACTGCAAAAAGAAAGCAGGTTGGGTTATCGGTACATGAGTTTTGATTCTCTTACTTTAACCGGTACGGGTCTCAGGTCGTGAATTATTCTGAACCAGGACATTATTTTCAGAAGATAAAATGTAATATCGATTTCCCACCAGAAAAAACCCTGTCTTGTTGAACCGGGGTACCGGTGGTGATTGTTGTGCCATCCTTCTCCGAAAGTCAACAGCGAAAGATAAAAGTTGTTTTTACTCTCGTCCGCCGTTTGGTACCGTTTTCTGCCGAATATGTGAGACAGGGAATTAATTGTACACGTGGCATGAAACAGCACAATGGTCGATACGAAAAATCCCCAAATCAGCATTTGTATTCCGTTTGTACCCAATTCCGGCGCAACTTCTTCCAGCATAATACCGAGAAAGAGCAACACAGTTGCAAGGATGACAGGGACAATAATGTCGAAGCGGTTTAGAAACCGCAATTCCGGAAATTTTGCAAAGTCCTTGATGAGCCGAAGGTCTGTCGTATGGTTTATTTTTGAAGTTATCCATCCGATATGACTCCAATACAGATTATGGATATGCGGCGAATGAACATCTCCTTCTTTGTCGGAGTACCTGTGGTGTTTCCGGTGATGGGATGCCCACCATAACGGACCTTTTTGAGTGGCGCTGCTGCCAAGAAGGGCAAAAATCAACTGAAAAAACCTGTTTGTTTTGAATGTTCTGTGGGAAAAATAGCGGTGATAGAATGCGGTGATACAAAACATTCTGATGCAGTACAAAGCTGCGGCAACCAGAACCGCAGTCCAGCTCCAGCCAACCCAGATAACACCAAAACACATCAGGTGCATTCCAAAAAACGGAATTGCCCTGAACCAGTCTACAGCGTATATTGACGTCTCCGTACTATCGACATTGTACTTTGAAGTGTCAAACCAGGAGATTATCGATGTGAGCCGTTGTTTTAGCATTCGTATTCCAGGATCAGCCACTATTCGGCGCTTCCGATTTACTTACCGTGCTCCGATTTTGCAGCAATTTGTAATTAACGGGGTAAAGACACTAAAAAACCCGTACAATCTCAACCTAATTAACCGATTCACTCTCTTCCTTACGCACCATTGCCTCAAGAGCTATTCCGGGGCAGATATTATTCATGATATAAGCAACCAAATTGTTTGCCAGATCTCTTAATCTTTTTTCAACGGATTCATCGGTGCATTTTCCGTTTTCATCAAACGTTTTTTGCACGTTCGCAATGGAAACCGGTCCGGGAAGTACGATAGCTCCAATATGAGAGCATACGCCCCGTAACGCTTCAAGCGATTTAATTGCGCCTATTTGACCCGCCGCTACCCCGAGAAGAGCGACAGGTTTTCCGGATAATACCGACGGAAAACCCAAATTCTCAATGACGAGCTTTATCACACTACTAAACGATCCGTGATATTCTGGTGTAGACAATATTACACCGGTCGCTTTCCTCACTGCTTCTTTCATTATTGCCGCATCATCACTCTTACTTCTTAGACCGGGAAACGGTAAGGAAAGTTTTGATGGGTTAAGCAATTCGACCGAAACGTCCGCAATATTTTCCAATTCATCCAAAGTTACACGCATTGCTTTCTCAGTATAGTTATTCTCACGGACGCTTCCCAATATAGCGACTATATGAATTCCGCCTTTTCTATCATAATTCATTTTTTTATCTCCTGCATATTATTTGAACTTCAAAATGCCGGCATTCGCACTTATTTAGTTTGGATTATTCCAAATAATTTAAGTGCGCAGGCTCAAGCCTGTACCATAGGCACCACTACGCAGCGGCTGCCTTAAGTTTTTAACCCGATGTGCTATTTCTGTAATTCAGGGACATTATCACCATATCTTTTATAAAAACAAATACTTAAGTTTTAATCAAATTTAAACCTTGTATTTTTGCCTACGCAAGAATAGGATTGAGAGCCGAAACCAACAAATAATAGAATTAATTGAATACCAATCTATCAGATTATTTCAAAATGAATATTCCGGTGCAGAAATATAAATAGGTGTATAAAATTAAATTGAGCGGAGGGTTCAAGAATCAGGATATGTAACAATCAGGGCAGGATTTCCCCTCAGGGACGACTTTCTGTTGCAGTTTCTTTTCCTTTCCCCCACAATTCTTCAAGACGTTTATCTCTGCCGCATCCGTACTTGTACAGTCTGTACCTGATGGGATTCTTTATGTAGTAATCCTGATGATACTCTTCTGCGGGATAGAAAACTGAAGCCGGTTCGATCTCGGTATGTATAATTTTGAATCTTT
>JADFON010000025.1 GCA_022562855.1 Candidatus Zhuqueibacterota bacterium
TTACCCTTTGAGGGTTTGATCATCCCGGTTATCATGTAAAACGTCGTGGTTTTGCCTGCTCCATTCGGTCCCAGAAGTCCAACGATTTCCCCCTGGTTAAACTCGATGGAAACATTATTTACAACTTTCCTTTTCCCGTAATACTTTTCCAGGTTTTCGGCTCTTAGCTTGGACTTGAAGTTATTCATTTTTCTTCTTTTTTATAAGCCCGGGCAACATATTTTTCGGAATAAAATTCTGCAAAGCGCCGTTCGACAAGTTTATACTTGTGACCTTCCCGTCATCAATAAGTATAACGATCTGACCCGACAGGCTGACACTTTTTCCCCTCAATTCCGTATCGTCAAAATCGTAATATTCGCTTTCCGCATTCTGTATAGCGACTATTTTAAAGATTTCCTCATTTGCAAAGTGAATAGTAATCGTTTTCCCCCGGATAACATTTTTTAAATCATACGTTCCCGATGTATCGGCATCGGTTAGCACATAAGCGCTGTCGCGAACCACAATTTCGGTCAGTTCGTTTTCAACAAGTATAAGATCAATTTCGCTTCCAAATATCTCGGTATCTCTACGCTTTATTTTCGGGTTGTGCCGGAGATATACCATCGAGGCTGCCACATCATATGTCGCCAACCGGCTTTCGGCAAATAATTCGCCCTTCTGAATTACCACACTATCGGTTACTATAAACTTTGCAGAATCTCCCCCGAAATATCTCATTAATTCACCGGCAATTATCAGGGAGTCGGCATTTGCCGAATCCGCAACAGCCAACCGCGGTTTTCCCGACATAAATCCAAAGTTTTCATCATTCCTGAAATATCCTGATTGTGAGGTGACGACAGCGTTTTGTTCAAAGTCCTCATACCTGACGTTACCTCTTGGAATTACTTCAAATCCCTCATCTAAGAAATCCAACGTATCTGCAAAAAGAATTCTTAAACTGTCTGTATAAACAACATTTCCAATGGCATAGAGATTGTTATTTTCATAATAATAAGTGCCGGTGTCTGCCGTTAAATTTCTATTCGTTGCAAACTCTGTGTAGGTAAATCTCCCCGGGCTGTGCAATTCCTCAGTAAGTGCATTATATGTTAAAAGATCTGATATAAAACTCTTTTCATTATCGATTACCTTAACATTCCCACGCAGAATATAAATTTCTTCTTGACGATATACATACGTAGTGTCACAAAAAATATCCAGATTCTTGTCAGGAATATAGTAATGCACTTCTCCAATTACAAGACTTACATCTTTCCCATCCTGCACAACACCCCTCAGAGATTCTGCATTAATTAACACTACAGAATCCTGAGCATTGCTATGACGCGGCAATGAAATCGAGACCGCTGAGAGAAAAAACAGCGTATAACTTATTAGCCTCATTTTTTTATCAAGAGGTTGCCGGTCGGATTGAAAATTTTGTAATTTTTCAAAGAGCGGTCTGATTCAAAGCCGGTTCCATATAACGTGTCAACATCCGTAATCAATGTCACAAATTCGTCCGTGAATATCAGCGCTCTTTCGTTGTCCCATTTCAGTTCTTCTGTGAACAAGGTAAATCCGGAATCCGAAACGACGACGACATTTCCTCTTGCAACGAGGTCGTTTCTCTCATCATTGATCGTTGCGGTTTCCGATGTTAGCTGCGATGTATGATTCCCCCGGTCATAAAAATCTGCTGTGACAGAATCCGATAATTCATATTCTCTTCTATTCTCATAGTGCGCCATATATCCCGACCGCACTTCCGCAGTTTTAATACCATTGGTGGTCATGGTTACGCTAAACGACCAAGCTTCATCATCCGGCATGTTCTCCGTGACTTCGATGGTCGAAACCGTTTCATTGGATTCGGTTGAGCAACCTGAAAATACAACCAAGATAATAACTGCCGGTATCGTAAAAACTTTGGTCATATTATCTATGAAAATCCCTCATTTAAAAGGTCATGCAAATGAATCATTCCGATCGGTTTATTTGCCTCATCGACAACAATAATCTGCATAATATTATGCGATTTCATAATGCGCATGGCTTTTGCCGCTAATGTTCCGCTGCTTACAGTTTTCGGGGATTTGCTCATTACCTGTTCGGCAGTTAAACCGTTAAGATTTGCATCTTTCGTAAGTATTCTCTTTAAATCGCCATCGGTAATTATTCCTGCAAGTGTTCCATTGTCATTAATTACGCATGTTCCGCCAAATCGTTTCCTGTTCATTTCAAGAACCGTTTCCAAAAATTTGGCGGATTTAGTAACGACAGGGACGTTTTCACCGGTATACATAACGTCTTCAACTTTCAAGAGGAGTTGTTTGCCAAGACTTCCTCCCGGGTGAAGATAGGCAAAGTCCTCTTTCGTGAAATTGCGTTTCTTGAGCACCGCTATTGCGAGCGCGTCACCCATAGCTAATGTTGCTGTTGTGCTCGCCGTAGGGGCAAGATCATTGGGACATGCTTCTTGTGCTACCGACACATCCAGCGTTACATCGCTGTTCTTTACCAGGTTCGACTTTGTATTTCCGGTCATTGCAATAATTGGAACTCCTATTCTCTTGAAAACCGGAAAAGAACTTTCAAATTCTTCGGAATTTCCGCTTTTAGAGATCCAGATTACTACATCTTTTTTTTGCACCATACCCAGGTCGCCATGCACCCCGTCAGAAGCATGCAAGAAAACTGCAGGTGTGCCGGTGCTGCAAAGAGTTGCGGCAATTTTTTTCCCTATTACCCCCGATTTTCCAACGCCTGATACAACTACCCGTCCATTGCAATCGAATAGAAAGTCTACAGCCTTTTCGAATTGTCCGTCGATTCTATCTATCAGCGCCGATACTGCCTGAGCTTCTATTTCCAGGACTTTTTTGCCGGCTTCACGAGATGATTCGAAGTTAGTTTTTGATTTAACCTTTGCCAGTGCCATAATAATTATTGAGAATATCCTGCCATTTACCCTGATGTTCCAAAACGAATTCTATTACTTCCCTTGCAGCGCCGTGACCCCCGCGGGATTTTGTAATATAATGGGATTTTTCCTTTACCTCTTCACGTCCATTCGCGACTGATGCTATAAATCCACACCTCAGCATAGCAGGCAGGTCAATAAGATCATCGCCTACAAACCCTATTTCTTCGTCTTCGAGGTTAAATTCTTTTTTAAACTCCTCGTACGGTTTGGATTTGTCCTTTTTCCCCTGGGACAGAAAATCTACATTGAGTTCTTCAGCCCTGATTCTTGTCGCTTCCGATTCTCTTCCGGTAATAATTCCTATAATCAGTCCCGCTTTTTTTGCCAGGTATATTCCCAGACCATCTTGTACGTTAAAACGTTTGCTTTCGCTGCCGTCGGAGTGAATTATGATCCCGCCATCCGTTAACACACCGTCCACATCAAACAGAATTGCTTTGAGCTTTTGTACCCGCTCAATTACACTTTCAGGATAACGTTGGTCTGACAATGGCATCTATTTCCAATAGAGTTTCAATAAGCGGTTCGAGTTTTTCGAACGGAAGCATGCTTGCTGCATCGCACTTTGCTTCGGATAAATTGTCATGCGTTTCTATGAATACCGCATCACAGCCGGCAGCTATTCCCGCTCTCGATATGTAAGGTATCATTTCCGGGTCGCCGCCCCGCGAATCCGAAGACGAAAATCCGTAATTCCGGATCGTATGTGTCGGGTCGAAAACTACCGGATAACCCAGAGACCGCATCATCGGAAGCGACCGCATGTCGGCGACAAGCGACCGGTAACCAAAACTCGTACCCCGTTCAGTCAGCAATATATTCGTGTTACCTATGTATTCCAGTTTGCCGATGACATTACCCATATCCAGCGGATGCAGAAACTGTCCCTTTTTTACGTTAATAGTCTTTCCCGTTTTACCTGCCGCCAGCAGGAGACTTGTCTGCATCGATAAATAGGCGGGTATCTGGATAACGTCAAGTACTTCTGCAGCAGCAGAAACCTCCTCAACGCCATGAACATCGGAAATAACGGGAACACCCAATTCTTTCTTTACTTTGCTTAATATTTTTGTGCCGGCTATTACTCCGGGACCCTGGTATGTTTCCGCTGACGACCTGTTATCTTTCAGGTATGAGGACTTGAAAATAAACGGCATCGAAAATTTCTCAGCGATTTTTTTTATTTTCCCGCAAATTCGTAAAACGGTCTCTTCACTTTCGATAACACATGGTCCTGCAATCAGAACAAGCGGATTTCCACCTCCGATTGGGATTGAGTCGACGTGTACTACTTTCATTAGTATCTTTAATTGTCTAAGATTGGGTCGATTTCAAATTGTTAAAGTAGACACGAAATCAACTATCAGGGAATTATGATTCATTCCGTATCTGCTGTCAGCGAATCCACTTCTTTACCAAAAGATTGAACCAGCCCGTTGCTTTCTTCTTTATATGTCTTTGCCGCCTTTACAAAATCCCTGAAAAGCGGATGTGCTTTTGTTGCCCGTGACTTTAATTCCGGATGAAACTGACATCCAACAAACCACGGATGGTCTTCAACTTCTATAATTTCGACTAAATTCTCATCCGGTGAAAGACCGGTGAAAGCCATGCCCCGTTCTGATAAAATAGGTTTGTAATCGTTATTTACCTCGTACCTGTGCCTGTGACGTTCTTTGATCACAATTTTATTATAAGCATTATGCGTTAACGAGTCCTCTTTGACCACACAGGGATAGGTGCCGAGTCTCATAGTGGCTCCTTTGTCGGCGATTGAGCGTTGATTCGGCATCAGGTCTATTACGTTATGCTTGATTTTAGAGTGAAATTCCCTGCTGTTTGCGTTTTGTAAATTACATACGTTACGGGCAAACTCTATTACGGCACACTGGAGACCGAGGCAGATTCCAAAAAACGGTATGTTATTGTTACGAACATATTCGATCGCATTTACTTTGCCTTCAATACCCCTGTCGCCGAATCCGCCGGGAACCAATAGACCATGTAAATCCTTGAGCAATTCTCCGGCATTTTCTCGTGTAATAGTTTCCGATTCCAGCCACCTTATATTTACTTTTACCTCGTTTTCGACCCCGGCGTGTACAAAGCTCTCGATAATACTCTTATAAGCATCGTGAAGCGTCGTATATTTTCCGCAAACACCGATCGTTACATTCCCCTTCGGGTTTTTTATATTTTTTACGAATGCGCTCCATTTACTCAAATCGGGGTCTTTACATTTTAGTCTGAATCTCTTAATCACGAGATCGGCGAGTTTTTCTTTCTCCAGAAGCAGAGGAACTTCATAAATAGTCGAAACATCCCTGCCTTCAAGAACTGCCGAAGGGCGAACATTGCAGAAGAGACCGATTTTGTCTTTTATGCTTTGATTTAGGCGCTTTTCCGACCTGCATATTATAATATCAGGCTGCAGACCGATCTCACGCAGACGCATCACGGAGTGCTGTGTCGGTTTTGTTTTCAATTCCCCCGAACCTTCTAAATAAGGGACAAGCGTCACGTGAATTATCATCGTCCGGTTTGGACCCAGCTCAAGACAGAACTGCCTGATTCCTTCCAGGAATGGAAGACTCTCGATATCGCCCACCGTTCCGCCGACTTCCGTAATAACGATATCGTTTTCAAATTGGTCAACTGCAACGGATTTTATTCTCTTTTTTATCTCGTCGGTTATGTGAGGAATGATCTGAACAGTAACGCCGAGATATTCGCCGCGCCGCTCTTTGCTTATCACTTCGTTGTAAATCTGCCCTGTAGTTGTGCTGTTTTTTGCCGAGAGCGATACATCGATAAATCTCTCGTAATGCCCGATATCAAGATCGGTTTCCGCACCGTCATCAGTTACATACACTTCACCATGCTGGTACGGATTCATCGTACCCGGATCGACATTGATATACGGGTCGAATTTCTGAATCGTAACTCTTAAACCCCTTGACTTTAACAACAGCCCCAAAGATGCCGCTATAATTCCTTTTCCAAGAGCGGATACCACTCCGCCTGTAATAAAGATGAATTTTGTTTTCCTGGGAAGTCTCATCGCACCTTCTTTACTATTCGAAAGGTTTTCATAACAGGATTTTTGTTAATTATCAATTATTCCTTCAGTCTTTCTTCTACCTTTTTTATGTCTTCCGGAACATCGACACACACCGGGGAATAATCTGTTTTGACCACAAGGATTTTGTGTCCGTTTTCAAGAATACGCAACTGCTCGAGTCTTTCTATTTTTTCCAGCCTTCCTTCCGGCATTTCGACAAATTCAAACAAGAAATCTCTTCTGAAACAGTAAATCCCGATATGTTTCCAGTAATCGGTTTGCTTAATCCAATTTTCCTTTACACCGTTGTCCCGGTTGAAAGGAGCGGCGGCCCTGGTAAAGTATAACGCATGTAAATTATTGTCAAAAACAACCCGCGCCTGGTTAGGGTCGATTAGATCATCATACGATTGAATTTTGACGACAGGGGTACAAACCGGCACGTCCTCATTTTTTATCAATGCATCGACAAGCCGGTCAAGCAAACCGGGCGGTATCAAGGGTTCATCACCCTGAATATTCAGTATAATTCCCGCGTCGCTGGATTCAATTGCTTTTGCAACTCTTTCCGTACCGGTCTGAATATCAGGCGAAGTCATTACAACTTCACCGCCAAAACCATGTACTTCCCCGGCAATGCGCTCATCATCCGTGGCAACTATTACCTGCGAAAGCGCTGAAGCTTTTACAGCATTTTCGTAAACCCGCCGTATCATGGATTTGCCGGCTATTTTTGCAAGCGGCTTTCCGGGAAACCGGGATGACTCATACCGGGCAGGAATAACGCCTATTGCCTTATTTTTATCGATTACCTCCATCTATATAAAATCTAAAATAAGACTTTCCAAAAAGTCATTTCGTTTTTAAAGAAAAAAACCCCTCAGTCCTTGACTTTAGGGGTCTTGAAGAATCCATCTTCCTGAGCGGGAGCATTCATAAGCGCCTTGTCCCTGTCTAATGAAGGATACGCCTTGTCCTCCCGAAACGGCGTTGCAATCTCAAGAACATGCCTCAGCGGTTCAACATTATCTGTGTCGAGTTCCTTGAGTTTTTCCATATACTCGAGGATCTCTTCAAGCTGTTCTCCGAACTTTTCTTTTTGTTCGGGCGTCAGCTTCAGCATCGCCAGTTCCGCTACTTTTTCTATATCGAATTTCACTTTTCCAGTTGTCCAATAGTCTTTTTTAAATATCAACTGGAAAAAAATATACATTTAATTTCAATCATAGTCAAGCCAAAAAAAATCGCCTTTGGCATATTTGTTGCTAAGGTGTCAATAGAAAGAAATATTGCATGCTAAGACGAGAGATAATTGCGGATGCCCAAACTGCGGAATTAAATTAAATACCCAATGTTTCGTTAGTAATCTAAAATAAATATCATCTCCCCTTAAACTCAGCTTTTCCTTTTTTTTCGATAAAGGCGTTCATGCCGGTTTTCATGTCTTCCGTTGCGCAGGACAACCCGAAGAGCCGGGCTTCAAGACGGAGTCCGTCTGCCTGTGAAACTTCCATACCGTGATTAACCGCTTCGAGGCTGTATTTGAGCGCAAGGGGCGCATTTGCGATAATTTTCCGAACCATCTCTTCGGCAGTTTTCATTAACTCTCCCGGCTCGACAATCTTATTAACAAGACCAATCCTGTATGCCTCATCGGCGTTGATTATCTCACCGGTGAGGATCAGTTCATTCGCCCTGCCTTTGCCGACAAGCCTGGGAAGTCTTTGCGTACCGCCGTAGCCCGGTATGACTCCCAACCCAACTTCGGGTTGACCGAATTTTGCGTTGCCGGATGCGATACGTATCGTACACGCCATCGCAAGTTCGCAGCCGCCGCCAAGCGCAAACCCGTTGACCGCGGCAATCACCGGTTTTCCAAGCTCTTCAATCAATGAAAAAATCGCCTGTCCATAGGTTGAAAAATTTGCGCCGGACTCAGCGTTCAAATTTTTTAATTCGGTTATGTCTGCGCCCGCCACAAAGAACTTTTCGCCTGCTCCGGTCAAAATGACGCCGCGTATATCGGGATCGATCTTTATTTGCGAAAAGACAGCCATAATATCGAGCATCGTCTGGCTGTTAAGCGCATTCGCTTTGTCGGGTCTGTTTATGGTTACGGTCGCTATACCGTTTTTCGCTTCAAAGAGTAAATTCTCAAATTCCATGATTCCTCCGTGAAATATATCCTTTTTAAAAAATTCATTTTAAATATCACAACTTTGGTAAAAATTGTATAAAAGGCAAATTCAGGCATTGTTTTAGATAGTGGCGGAGAGATTGCCACCCCGAAAAGATAGGGGCAGGCGTCGCTACGCTCCTCGTGGCGTGAGCCATCCCTATCGGGACAACGACAGAATGAACATGTGTGGCACCCCCAAACATGTTTGGGGGTGTGATTAATATCTTGAAATCCAAAATTTACCAAGGTTGTGTTAAATATTTTAGAAATAGATCTCGAACCCCAAGAAAGAAGGGGCAAGCAAAGTTCAGGAAAATCAAGGAAAAAGATCTAACGGTTGATCTTTATCGATGCTAATCTAAATCTATCAAACCGGTGTATGTGCCGGGACGGCGGTCACGCAGAAACGGCAATAATCTGCGGGTCTTGTCAATTTGGTCAAGATCGATATCCACGATAAGCAATTCTTCATCTGCCTCGCCTGCCATACCAATAACATCGCCTATCGGATTGGTCACAAAACTCTTGCCAAAGTAGTGGATTTTGTCATCCACCCCGACATGGTTTACCACTGCTATAAACACCTGGTTTGCAACAGACGCCGCTTGCATTTCCACTTCCCAGATGTTCTTGAGTTCCGAAAGAGATGTAGCCGTGGGAACTATGATAATCTCCGCGCCTTTCAAGGTTAGAATCCGCATATGCTCGGTGAAGTGGCGGTCATAACATATTGCAATTCCGATTTTTGTGCCGCCTATATCGAACACGGGATAGTCTGTTTTACCTTCCCAGTAATAGTATTTCTCGTTATAGTTCGGCAGTTCGGCGATGTGCATCATTTGCGATTTTCCGATATATTCGCCCGACTTATCGATAACCGGGGAGCAGTCGAAATATTGACCCGGTTCTCCTCTTTCATAAAGATTTATTACGGCTGCAATCGAATGTTGGTCACATTCCTTTTGAAATGTCTTTACAAGCGGTCCGGGAACCGGTTGTGCCCGGTCGAAATACTTCGGATTTGCCGGGTACTGCGGGAAAAACGGGCAGAATGACATTTCGGGATAGCAAATCAAATCCGCCCCCTTTTTTGATGCGTCCTTTAGAAAGGATATACCCTTTTCAATATTTTTATTCTCATCCGCGGTGGCGGATATTTGTGCTAAAGCTATTTTCATATTAACCGGTCTGATCTAAAGCTTCATTGGGCGTTATCAAGCGCTTCATTTGCAAGAAAATCTGCAGTTACATTTTTTTCGCGGGGGATCGCTGTAAAAGAGTAATTCGAAAATTTTTGCAGTTTTTTCATGGATTGCTGTTTAAGTTCAGCCAGTTTACTATTCTTTGTTTTGTAAATACCGGTCATTTGTTTTACGAGAAGCTCGCTGTCCGAAAAAATTTCGAGATGCCCCGGAGAATAATCAAGCGCAAGATCGAGACCATACAACAACGCTTGGTATTCGGCGACGTTATTTGTAGCCTTCCCGATAACTTTTCCTTTTTTCTCAATTACCTCGCCATTACTTCCGGTTAGAACACATCCAACCGCAGCGGGTCCGGGATTTCCGCGGGCAGCGCCGTCAATATGCAGCGTCAATCCGGTTGTCTTATTTTTCGGATTGTCATCAGTTATACTTAAAGACTTCTGAATCTTTTGAAAAAACTCCTCAACATCCTTGTTTGAAAGTCCGGGATTAGATTTGAGCAAGGCATTGAGGTTCAGGTTTTCCCGGATACTATTCAGTAAGTCTCTTTTATCCATTTTTTACAATCAACCGGTTATTTTTTCCAGAATGAAGGATGAAATACAACTAACACGGTAAATATTTCAAGCCTTCCTATCAGCATCAAAAACGAAAGCAAAAGTTTTCCAGCATCAGGTATTGCCGCATAGTTATCTGTCGGACCGACATCCGCCAGACCGGGTCCTATATTTCCGATTGAAGCGGCGCATGCTCCAATCGCTGTCATAAAATCGAGACCCATAGCCGTCATAATTATTGAGGAAATAACGAATATACCCACAAACAGAAGAAAAAAACTCAGGATTTTGCCGATAACTTCATCCGGTACAGGGTTTCCGTTAAATCTTACCGGAATAACAGCGTCAGGGTGTATCGCCTTTTTTAACTCGGCAAAACCATATTTAACAAGAAGCAAAATCCGGATAATTTTCATACTGCCGCCCGTGGAACCGGCGCATCCTCCTACAAACATCAAAACAAAGATTATGATTTGGGGAAAAGCGCTCCACTGTTCATAGTCCTCAGTTCCGTAACCGGTGGTAGTACCGATAGAAACTACCTGAAATACCGAGTCCCTTGCAGTTTTTGCTATTTCATTCTGACCCGTAAAATATAAACTGATGAATACTATGACAGAAACCGTTGCCAACAAGCCTATATAAAACCTGAATTCCTGGTCTTGCCAGTATGCTTTTACGTTGCCTTTAAGCGCCTTGTAATGGAGGGCGAAGTTTGTTCCGGCAATGAGCATAAATACAATGACTACAATATCAAAATAAGCGCTGTTGTAACCGCCAAGGCTTCCGTTTTTTGTGGAAAAACCTCCCGTAGCCATAGTTCCAAATGTATGGCATGCGGAGTCATACAATGTCATACCGCCTGCCCATAGTAGTATGATTTCGACGACGGTAAATGCCATATAGACGTACCACAACAGTTTTGCCGTTTCACGCACCCTCGGACTAAGTTTGTCGCTTGTCGGTCCCGGTACTTCCGCTTTGTAAAGCTGCATACCGCCGATACCCAAAATAGGCAGAATCGCCAGCGACAATACGATAATTCCCATTCCACCCAGCCATTGCGTCAGCGAACGCCAGAACAGCAGTCCTCTCGGCAGGCTTTCTATATCGGTGAGTATCGATGCTCCGGTCGTCGTAAAACCGGACATCGTCTCAAAAAAGCAATTAATATACCCCGGTATAGCGCCGGATATATAATACGGTAAAGAGCCGAAGACCGCTGCTCCAATCCATCCCAGGGTCACAATTGCGAAACCGTCTTTATGGCGGATATCATCAGGTTTTGTTGTAATTAATATTGCAGCTAAACCACAGATAAATGAAATCCCAGCCGAAATCAATAACGGCACAAGATCTCCGTCACCGTAGTAAAATGCTAACCCCGCAGGGACAAGCATAAAAACGCCGATATACATTATCAGCAAACCAAGTACATAAAAAACGGCAGAAAATCTTATCACGTTTCTAACCTTATTCTATCAGTTTGAAAAAACAGGGTAAGTTGCAGAAGATTTATTGAAGCCTGTAAAAATTGCCATTAATTTTTAACTGAAGATTTTTTCGACCTCGCCGACCGCCTCGGGTAAGGCAAAAACAAACGTTTTGTCATTTGCCTGAATTTGTGTTTTCCCGGTTGGTATTATCACCTCGTCGTTGCGAATCAACCCTCCAATAATAGCCCCTTTCGGGAACTTTGCTTTTTGTAGCTCATTTTTGACAATTTTGGCATTTCCGGGAACTATAAACTCTATCACTTCTGCACCCATTCCTTTAAAAGAAGAGACGGACAACACTTTTCCGCGGCGTACAAACCGCATAATAGCGTCGACAGTTGACAGAACTTTGCTTACCGATGCGTCTACTCCGATAGTAGAGATTATCGGCAGATAAATCACCTTGTTAACCAGCGCAATTACCCGCTTAACTCCAAGATGCTTTGCAAGCAACCCGGAGATTATGTTATTTTCGTCATCGTTTGTCAGCGCAATATAACAGTCCATTTCCATTACGTCTTCCCGCGCAAGCAGATCCAGATCGGTCCCATCACCACTGATAACCAGAGTTTTCGACAACTGTTCGGCAAGCCTCTGGGATTTTTTTTTGTCTGTTTCTATCAACTTGACCTGTACCTCATCCTCTAACTGTTCTGCGACAAGCCTGCCGATCTTACCACCGCCAAGAATCATCAGATCTTCCAGTTTTTCATCTTCTTTGCCCATGAGCTTTAGAATTTCAGGGATGGTTTTTGTATCGGAAATTATATAAAGCTGGTCGTTAAAATGGATCCAGTCTTCACCTTTAGGTATAATCGTATGTCCTTGACTTGTAATAGCAACAATTCTGAACGGTATTTTCGGATAGGCAGCGCCAAGTTCCTGAAGAGTTTTTCCGATCGCAGGCGCGGTACGTGAAGTAATACGAATGCCAAGCAGTTGAATTCTGCCATCCGCAAATGTTATCCACTCGGTGGCAGCTGACTGTCTTACAAGTTGTACTATCTCATTGGCAACTTCCCGTTCAGGATGGATCATCAGATCGATGCCAAGCTGGGAAGCGCTGATAACCGGGTTTTCATTGGAGTATTCCGGGTTTCTTA
>JADFON010000392.1 GCA_022562855.1 Candidatus Zhuqueibacterota bacterium
CTTTTGGAACACTGGTTTGTATTTGGGGGTTCTGTCGCATACTGCTCAATAAATCGCAGTTACTCAGCAATTACCGTTACAACCCTTGTAACTTCCGCGGCACTATTACCTGCTACATCAGTGACATTATACGAGACAATGTATTCCCCGAGAGTAGAAGCATCTACAGGGTTACTAATTACAATTTGTAGAGTTATGTCGCCATCAACATCATCAAGAGCAGTAGCTCCCGCATCTGTATATGGAGTTGTGGTTGATAAAGTAATTTGTATCGTTAAACTTCCAATAAGAGTGGTAACGGGCGGAGTCGTATCCGCTGTCTCTGGAGTCGTTGTTGCCGTTTCTGTGGTTGTTTCAGTAGAAGTACTTATCTCCGTAGTCGTTTCGGTTGTTTCTTGTGTTTGTGAAGAAACAATGACTACTCGAGTGGCTGTACCGATATTTCCATCCTGGTCTACTGCTTTATATAAAATAGTATGAGTGCCCGGAGTACTCGTATCAATTGATATTGATTTTAATGATTTTTATGTCTCTTAAAACCACAAAAACCAGTCTGCGTGAAGAAAATCAATTTTCCTATCACCCGGTTTTGGAAGTCGCGTATTTGTTTATCGGCATATTTCTTACGATGATGCCGGCTCTCGTCTACTTAGAGACGCACGGTTCGGTGATCGCAGAAAAAGGTCTGGCTGAACCGTGGATGATATTCTGGTTTACCGGTATACTCTCTGCGTTCCTCGATAACGCTCCCACATACCTGACGTTCTTTACACTTGCACAGGGAATGGAGCTTACAGGTCAATTAGTCGCGCAAACCGGCATCACCAATGAAATGTTAAGAGCGATTTCTCTCGGCGCGGTGTTTATGGGAGCCCTCACGTATATCGGGAACGGTCCTAACTTTATGGTCAAAGCTATTGCGGACGAATCAGGTACTAAAATGCCTTCATTTCTTGGTTACATGGGGTGGTCGTGCCTGATATTGATTCCCATTTTTATCATAATGACGTTTTTGGTTTTTATTCTGGAAATAATTTAGTAAATTATGTTATCTGCTTAGATTGTCAACCCGCACTATAGCTTTCTTACAAAAGAAAGCATGTCAAGCCTTTTTGAGGCGGGAATCGATTCTTTGTTGAAGCTTAGAATCTTACATATCGTTCTTCTTTTTTGTAACAGCATCCTGAAAATTCGCACTCTTTTAGAGGAGTAATGAAATGCCTCCTTTAGGCTCGTTTGTCGGGTCCTCTATCGGCAAAAAATTTCTGATGGGTCTTACCGGGTTACTGCTTGTCGGGTTTGTGGTAATGCACCTGTTAGGAAACATCCTTTTGTTCAACGATAATCCCGATCCATTTAACAAATATTCCCACACGCTGATCAATCTCGGGGCATTGCTGTATGTTGTCGAAGCGGGATTAGTGTTGTTTTTCATTATCCATATATTTACCGGAGTCTCGGTCTGGCGGACAAACAAAAAGGCTCGCCCTGAACGTTATAAAGTACTCAAGAGCGCGGGTTATCCAAGCAGGCAAAATGTATCGTCACGATCAATGATCTATACCGGTGGTGTGCTTGGAGTTTTTATTGTATTGCATATCATTACATTCAAATACGGACCATATTATACCACTATGGTCGATGGTGTCGAGATGCGCGACCTGTATAGATTGGTACAGGAAGTATTTCAAAGCCCGCTTTATGTCGGATGGTATGTTTTTGCTATGATTTTTCTCGGTTTTCATCTGCGGCACGGTTTCTGGAGCGCGTTCCAGTCGCTTGCATTTTATCATCCGAAATATACACCGGTAATTTACGGAATCGGTTATACTTTGGCTGTGGTTTTAGCGACCGGATATGTTGCGATTCCGGTTTGGATATTTTTAAAATAAAAAGCAGGTCTAAAAAAATAGCGCTACAATTAACTTTAAGAATTGAGCATGCTTTTGAATCAACGATTATCAAATAGTGGTGAGGTTTTTGATGAAACTTGACCCCAAAACCCCATCCGGACCGATAGAGGGAAAGTGGGATAAACATAAAGCCTCGTTAAAACTGGTTAATCCTGCTAACAGGCATAAACACACGATAATCATTGTCGGGACGGGGCTTGCCGGCGCCTCGGCGGCAGCGTCACTTGGAGAATTAGGCTACAATATTAAGAGTTTTTGTATACAGGATTCTCCACGAAGAGCGCATAGTATCGCCGCTCAGGGCGGCATCAATGCGGCGCGTCAAAACCAGATTGACGGTGACAGCGTGTGGCGGCTCTTTTACGACACGGTCAAAGGCGGCGATTTTCGGTCGAGGGAAGACAACGTTTACCGGCTTGCGGAAATCAGCACCCGCATCATCGACCAATGCGTTGCCCAGGGTGTGCCGTTCGCCCGTGAATATGGAGGGGTACTTGCAAAGCGGTCTTTCGGAGGAACTCAGGTCTCGCGGACATTCTATGCCCGCGGGCAAACCGGTCAACAACTCCTTCTCGGCGCCTACGGGTCTCTTATGCGGCAGGTCGATGAAGGTACGGTCACTTTGTTTCCCAGGAGAGAGATGCTTGATCTTATTAAAATCGACGGGCACGCCCGCGGAATAACTACACGAAATCTTTTAAACGGCGAAGTCGAATCACATTCGGCAGATGCGGTTATCCTGGCTACCGGCGGTTATGGAAATGTTTATTACCTCTCGACCAATGCAAAGAA
>JADFON010000026.1 GCA_022562855.1 Candidatus Zhuqueibacterota bacterium
CATTGATGATAGCCATCAAAAATCCAATTGGTTGTTTTTACGCTATAGCAGAGGCAAATTCGAACTGCAATTGAGAGGAAGAAATCAACCAGGATGAAATCCGTCATTAAAATCATTAAGCTGTCATCTCGTTGATGAATTTAGACAAAAAATACTTAATGCTGCAGAATATCCTGCGTGAAATGAAGGGAGTGGTCATCGGATTTTCCGGTGGCGTAGACAGTACGCTCTTGCTAAAAGTCGCATCGGATATACTTAAAGACAGAGCGATCGGCGTAATAGCGGTCTCATTTTCATTTCCCGAACATGAACTTGATGAAGCAAAGGATATTGGCAAGCAAATAGGCGCTAATCTGCGGATCATCAATACTGAAGAAGGAAATAATCCCCAATATTTGAAAAATCCGATAAACCGGTGTTATTTTTGCAGGTCGGAGCTTTTTGTTAAAATGTCCGAAATCGCCGAAGAGTCCGGAATTACTTTTCTTGCCGATGGTACAAATACCGATGACGATGGAGATTACCGCCCGGGAAACATTGCACAAAAAAAATATGCAGTCAGAAGCCCGCTTCGGGAGGCAGACTTAAACAAAAATGAGATCAGGATGCTGTCCAGACGTCTTGGACTGTCTACTTATGACAAACCTGCTTTTTCATGTCTCGCCTCACGCATTCCTTACGGCTTTGAAATAACAAAGGGGAAATTATATATGATAGAAAAAGCTGAATTGTTTCTTAGAGATCTTGGCTTTGTAAGTGTCCGCGTCAGGCATTATGACGTAACAGCCAGAATTGAAGTTGGTTCTGATGAATTGGCTAAAATCATGGAAGAATCCCTGAGAGATAAAATAATAAGAAGGTTTAAGGAGTTGGGCTTTACCTATGTCACTCTTGACCTGGAAGGTTTTCGTTCCGGCAGTATGAACGAAGTGTTAGCGCATAATCAAGACGCTATCCCGGGTACACAGTAAAAGTTGCGCGCCGGACTTATGGATTTTTCAACAATTGACAAAATAATGCTCAGCGAATTTACTATATTCGCAGATTATCCTGAGCTAAGGGCGGTTACGGTAGCCGGTAAAGCATTTGAATCGAATTCTACCCGTTATAATGATCCGGGAAACGGGAAGAACGATGTGCTGTCCAAACCGGAACTAAGATTTTATAATAATATCAATTTGCCGGCTGAATGTTTGGCAAAAATCCGGCAGGTACATGGCAACAGCGTAAAGGTCGTATTTGAGCCGGGAAGTTTTGGTGAAAGCGACGGTATGATAACCCGCAAAAAGAATACCTATTTGAGAATTGTTACCGCTGATTGCCTGCCGCTGTTTTTTTATGATCCGGTTTCGTGCTCTATTGGTTTAGCGCATGCCGGCTGGAGAGGTTTAAAAGCAAATATTGCAGGTAAAGTTACACGACAAATGCAATCCAGTTTTAAAACAAAACCTATGGATTTACTTGTCGCCGTCGGTCCTTTTATCCGGGACTGCTGTTATTCTGTTAAGGATGATGTTGCCTCTCTATTTTCTGCCGGTTTCGCAAAACCGGCGAAGAATGGAAAATACATGGTTAACTTAGGTGAGATAGTAATGAATCAATTGACCGATTCAGGAATTAGGCGGAAAAATGTTGAGATTTCAAAGGAATGCACGTATTGTCATGATGAGCGGTTTTCCAGTGCGCGGCGCGACGGGAAAAGGTCGGGAAGAAATATCAGTCTTATAGGACTGGTGCATAATAATTGATTTTAAGGACTGAAGCAGGCAATAAGCAACCAAAAACGCAGCCCCTAAAAGGTTTTAATAACAATCAATCTAATTTAATCAGTCAATTCGTGATTACAGATTTTAGTGATAGTATTATTCTCGGCTTAATTCAGGGACTGACAGAGTTTTTCCCGGTCAGTAGTTCGGGTCATCTGGTATTTGCAAAAGCGCTGCTCGGTGTCGGGGATATTCCCCTTTTTTACGATATTTTTTTTCACTTTGCCACGGTACTGGCAATATTGACATATTTCAAACGCGATATTGCCGACTTATTATATGGTCTTGTAAAATATATTTCGATTGTTATCGGCGGTGGTAAAAACGATGCGGATGATTCCATTGCCAAAAATGCGCGACTCGCTTTCTATCTAATTATCGGTTCTATACCCGCGGCTTTGGCAGGATTGACGTTTGAAGATTATATTAAGAGTTTCTTTACATCACCCGGCTTAGTCGCGGTTTTCTTAACAATCACCGGAATTATACTTTTAAGTACAATTTGGTTGAAAAGCAGCGAAAAACCGGTATCACGGATTTCAGCTTTATCGATTGGTTTAATGCAGGCATTTGCTTTGTTTCCGGGAATTTCTCGTTCGGGAATTACGATTGTAACAGGTTTATGGCTCGGAATTAAACCTCTGGATGCAGTCAAATTCTCGTTCTTTTTGGCGGTTCCAATTATTCTTGGGGCAAATATTCTGGAATTTTCTTCAGTTCCGCTATACACTATAAGTGAAGAAATATTGACACTTTTGGCAGGAGGAATTGCATCGTACCTGTCGGGTCTTTTCGCTATATCGATCGTGCTTAAGCTGGTCGGAAACACCCGGTTTTATTTGTTTGGCGTTTATTGTGTATTGGCAGGCATAACCGCTTATATTAGTGTGTAAAAAAAATGAAAAAAAGTCCAACAATTAATAAGGGAAAAATCTATGGAAAAGCGGGAAGTATTTAGTTCGCGGCTGGGACTTATACTTGCAACTCTTGGTATGGCTCTCGGCACCGGGAATATTTGGAGATTCCCACGAATTATTGCCCAGAATGGCGGGGGTTCGTTTCTTATTCCCTGGCTGATATTTCTCTTTTTGTGGTCGATTCCTTTGTTAATCCTTGAATTCAGCCTTGGAAAGGCAGCGCGTAAGGGAACTATCGGCTCTTTTGGAAAAATCATGGGCAAAAAGTTCGGATGGATGGGCTCTTACGTTGGTTTCTGTGCGATGGCAATAATGTTTTACTATTCCGTTGTAACGGGTTGGTGTATAAAGTACCTGTTTTCTTCGGTTTCCGGCTCGGTTCTCAGTCAAGATGGTCAAGCTTTCTGGAACTCTTTCTTGTCTTCAAGTTACCAGCCTATAATCTTTCATTTCATGGCTATGCTTTTCGGGTCATTTATAATATATAAGGGCGTTCGGGGGATAGAAAAAGTGAATAAAATCCTGATTCCATCACTCCTTGTAATATTGCTTATTGGGATGATAAGAGCACTTACTCTCCCGGGTGCAGCCGCAGGATTGAATTACTTATTTACTCCGAATTTCAGCGACCTTCTAAATTATAAGATTTGGCTTGAAGCGCTTACACAATCTGCCTGGTCTACCGGGGCAGGTTGGGGTCTTGTTATTACCTATGCGGTCTACATGAGAGAAAAAGAGGATATCGTACTTAATTCAACTATTATCGGGTTTGGCGATTACGGTGTTTCTCTGATTGCGGCTATCACGATTATCCCTGTTGTGTTCGCTCTTATGCCGTCTATTGAAGCAGCGACAGAACTTGTGCAGCAGTCAGGTCCAGCCAGCACCGGGTTGACTTTTATCTGGATACCTGAATTGTTTAACCAAATGCCGGGCGGTAGGTTTTTCCTTATATTATTTTTTCTCGCACTCAGTTTTGCGGCGATTTCTTCTTTGATTTCGATGATTGAATTGACGACAAGAATATTTATAGACATGGGACTGACAAGAAAAAAAGCTATCATCATGGTAGGGTCGACCGCATTCGTGCTCGGCGCCCCATCTGCGCTCAGTATGGGTTTCTTTGGAAACCAGGATTGGGTATGGGGAGTCGGATTACTGGTAAGCGGGTTTTTTATCGCGATGGCAGCAATTACCTACGGAGTCAAAAAGTTTAGAAATGATTTTATTAACCAGGAAGGAAACGATATACATCTCGGAAAGTTTTTTGATATAATTGTATATCTTATACCGGTCCAGTTTGTTGTTCTCTTATGGTGGTGGTTTAGCCAGGCGGGCGGATGGACAGATATCTTTAGTTCGTACAGTGTCGGTACCTGCCTGATCCAGTGGGGACTGGCAATTACTATTTTTATAGTTTTTAACAAAAAAATTATGGCTCTCACTTTAAAGGAAGGGGAAGCTCGATGAATACGTCCGCAATAGTTATGCTGATCGTTGTTGGCGGCATTGTCTGGATTGGATTTATTGTCTCCTTGCGAATCGCTCTAAAACGTGAAAAAGGGAAAAATTCCGCTGATACTGAATAGGTTGCGATAAACAAAATGACTAAGAAACAATCATACCGTGATAAATTATTAATGATCAGAAATTCCGATTTGATGCCTTCTTACGTATTTACGGGAGCAGAGGATTTTCTTCGCGAGACAGCGGTTACTATGATAACTGAAAAGGCAAAAACCGAAGATGACGGGGAAGTTACGATTACAAAGTTCTATGGAGAAGAGATTGAAGCGGATGAACTGAGTGTCGATCTGTTATCATATTCACTGTTTTCAGACCGGAAATTTATCATTATTAAGGATGCAGGCAGAATGAAAAAAACCTGTTGGGTGGTTATTGAGAATTATATAAAGGAACCGTTTGAAAAAACAGTACTTATACTCGATAGTGAAAAAATAAAGACGCGGGAGAAAAAGCCGGATGATTCCGACGGCTCAGGTAAAAATATTGGTTCAGTAATAAACTATGTCATGAAGCATTCATTCTGTCTTGATTTCCCATTGTTATATGATAACCAAATAATGGAGTGGATGAACAGATACACGAGTAAATTAGGCTTAAAAGTCAGTCCCGAAGCCCTCAGGGTTCTTATCGATGCTAATGAAAATAATCTTAGAAATTTTGTAAATGAGTTTGAAAAACTCCGTCTTAATTTTCCCGGTGAACAACTGATAAACGAATCGGATATGTTAGAACTCATACAGACCAACCGGGGTTTTAAAATATTTGAATTTTTAGACTCTATATGTGAGGCAGACGGGTCACGGGCAATTGCACAATTACAACAAATAATATTGCAAAATGAAAATGCCCCTTATGTTTTGGTAATGATTACCCGGCAGTTGACCAACCTGCTAAAAATAAGAATTTTTCTGGACAAAGGGATTCACAGGAGCAAGATTTATAAAGTTTCGGGTATGAATTCGTACGTTGTGGGTAAATGTTTACCACAGGCAGAAAGAATATCTTTCGAGGAACTCAGAGGGCTGCTTGAGGCAACGCTTGAAGCGGACAAAGGTCTCAAAACCGGTTATCAGACCGATCAAATGATTTTAACGATACTTATACAAAAATTTATATCGGCTTTTAGCAAAAATGCTGCGTAAAGATTGGCGAAAAATAATAATCAAAAAATAAATGGTTTTTCTATTGAAAAAAGGGAACTTTTCCCTGCGAAATAGGTAGTATACATGAGTAAAGAAAGGCGCCTTGGTAAAACTCCTTCCGATGAAGACCTTATTCTTCAATTTCAAGAGGGAAATGTTTATGCCTTTGAACAAATAGTAAATCGTTACAAAGACCAACTCGTCAATTTTGCTTTCAGGTTTCTGGGCGATGTTGAGGATGCGGAGGATATAGTCCAGGAAACATTTCTGAGAGTATTCCGAAAGAAAAAAGCTTACAAAAATGTAGCAAAGTTTTCAACCTGGATATATACAATAACCGGCAATCTTGCTAAAACGGAGCTAAGACGTCGCAAAAGACGTAAACTTCTTTCTATCAGTAGTCTTGGATTTGAAGATAAAGATTTTGAACTGACGGATACTAAAAAAGGACCGGAAGAAAATGTTGACGACCTTCTGCAAAGCAGGGTGATTCAGAAAGCAATCGATAGTCTGCCGGATAAATTTAAAGAAGTTATAATATTTCGCGATTTGCAGGAACTTTCTTACGAAGAGATAAGTAAAATCGTAAAAATACCGCTTGGTACAGTCAAATCCCGTGTCAACCGGGGAAGATTAAAACTTCAGGAAAAATTGATTGGATATTTAAAGGAAATAAAAGAGTAATTTGCCTATGATTAATTGTGAACGATTTGCGCAGCAGTTATCTGATTATCTTGAGGGTGAAGTTTCAGAGGAAAATTATAAACTGCTAAATGCACACGAAAACTCATGTAATAAATGTGCTGAGATGGTAATCAATGCCCGTCTTTTATCAAAAATGTTGAGAAATATTCCGGCAATAAAGGCATCCGATAATTTTACAAAAAACTTACGCCTTAAATTAGCGGCAGAAACAGCATTGCAAAAAAACGGCGCGGTCAAACGTGCTGTTATTAACGTAAGAACTTTCAGTTTGAAACCGGTTGTCGTAACTTTTGCCGCTGCCGCATCATTCTTCATTGCGTTTATACTTTTGGATTCATATATCCTTGATGATGACAGCGAGGTATTAATGTCCCCGCGTATTGAAATTCCACCGCTTCCGGGTACGGATCAAAACGCCAATGCGAATCAAAATTTATTCGTTCCTAATCAGATGCAGGTGGGAGGATTCACCGTATCAGACAGCCTTGAGAAGTTTTTTCAGGATACTGTCGGCGAAAGTCTAATGAAGGATGACCCTTCCAGAGCGCCTCGAAAGGATTCCAAACGCTAATCCTGCTGTATATCTTCCATGGGACCGCGAAAAAAACCTCTAAACTTCTGCTATAAATACTAAACCACTGAATAATTAATATCAAATACAATTATATTGTATTTTTTGTGAATCGGGATTATATTATTACTGCTTAATTGGTATAATATAACCGGAAGAAAATGCCCGGTTTCAGGACTGCCATAGCGCATAAATTCACTCATACAGGATTTAAAGAAGATTTAAGTGTATCATTTTGATAAGATGCATCATTATGATAAATAGATGTGTATTGAAATGATACATTTATTTTGTTTTTTGGCAGGTTTGTTGTTATATTACGGTATCAAGGGCACTCAATTTAGTAATTTAACTTTTTTTTAGTTTGTTATTACGTTAAATTGCCCCTTTGTAAAATCCTGGCACGGAAGTTGCAAATTATGATGGTGAAATTGATTATGGCAATATGTAAGTAAACAGGAGGTAGTATGAAAATGGCTATAACGACAAAAGGCTTTACACTTATCGAACTTGTAATGGTTATTGTAATTCTGGGAATTCTGGCAGCAGTTGCGGTACCGAAATTTGCCGATATAACGGGCGATGCAAATAGAGCGGTCTTTCGAGCCGACATGGCTAATATCAGCGGTGGAATAGCGATACTTCAGGCGCAGAATTTAATCGCTAATCCAGGAGCCGCGAACAGTGGATATCCGCAAAATCTTGAGTCAGGATCTATACCGTTTAATGATGTTATCCAGGGCGGCATAGCGGTGAGATGGACTATTTCCGGTTCTGCTGCCTCAGCTTTTGGAGGTAGCGCAGGTGATGCAAGCGGAATTACTACCTATTCTTTTACAAACGACAATTTCAGCGCCGTTCCCGACACAACCGCTACGTACGATAATTTTCTCGGTACGATAAAATAGACTCACGTTGATACTCCGTACAGTTGAGCAGATATAGAAGCCTTTGTTTTCGCAATTTTTGACGACTGGGCTTCTTTTTTTTCATGATTAAACTTGAGAATATAACGAAGTGGTATTCAAAAGGTTTTATTCCTAAAAAAGTTGAAATACTGAAAGGAGTAACGTTAACAGTCAACAAAGGTGATGTATTTGGATATTTGGGACCGAACGGGGCGGGCAAAACGACCACCATAAAAATATTATTGAATCTCCTGAAAAGCGATAAAGGTTCTGCACAGATTAACGGAATCGATGTCACAAATCCCAAATCCAGACAATCGGTGGGTTACCTGCCGGAACAGCCCTGCTACTATGACTACTTGACCGGCAAAGAGTTTTTAGACTATTGCGGAAGCCTCTTCCGGATACAAAAACAAAGTCTTCAGAAAAAGATCGATGAACTGCTTGAAAAGGTTGGTCTCGAAAACGCACGTAATACTCACTTGAGGAAGTATTCGAGAGGAATGCTGCAGCGCATCGGTATTGCACAGGCTTTAATAAACGATCCCGAAGTCCTCATTCTTGATGAGCCTCTTTCAGGATTGGACCCGCATGGCAGAAAAGATGTTCTTGATATAATCATTGAACAGAAAAACAAGGGAAACACTATCTTCTTCAGTTCGCATATTTTAGCAGACGCAGAATCGTTATGTGATAAAATCGGTATAATAAATGAAGGCGTCTTAATAGCTGAGGGAGATATTGACACGGTACTTGACCGGGAAAGCGCTTCTGCAGGTGTGGAAATAGTTTATACTACGGATTTAACCGGCATATACGAAGAGTTTGGAAAATTCGGGAATATTGATAAACTACAAGAGAATAAATACCGGCTGACTATGGAAGACAAATACCACGTTAATGATATTCTGGAAAAGCTGATTTCTTCCGGCGCGGAAATTCTTTCGGTCAACCGTCACCGGTTAACCCTGGAAGAGTTGTATCTCAAAAAAATTCGATAATTGGACGATGATAATTAAAACTATAGCATACAACACTTTCAAAGAGACTGTAAGAGATAAAATCCTGTACAACATTCTGCTCTTTGCACTGGGATTTTCCATATTAAGCGGTATAGTCAGTCAGTGGTCTTTGAACCAGGAAGAAAAAGTACTGCAGGATTTCGGGCTTACGATTATTTCGGTCTTCGGAATACTCATAGCTGTTTTTATCGGTATCGGGCTGCTGTATAAAGAATTGGACAATAGAACCATATATACCGTTCTTTCGAAACCAATATCACGCGGGCAGTTCTTATGGGGAAAATATTTCGGTCTTGTTTTAACACTTGCGGTTAATTTTACTCTCATGGCAGCCGGTTTGTTATCCGTTCTGTGGCTTTTTACCGGATTATTGAAAGTTACGCTGCTCATAGCGGTTGGGATGATTTTTTTTCAAATGACTATTTTGGTGGCGGTGTCGTTGTTCTTTGCAGTATACGCTTCGCCGGTCGTCAGTGTCGTCCTTACCTTGTTTGTTTTTCTTGCAGGTAATTTTTCTGCGGATATAACGATGTTAAATCCAGGTATTGAAAATCCCCTATTTATGAGCATATTGAATGTGTTGTTTTATGTAATACCAAATTTTTCTCTATTAAACATAAATAGTCAAATAGTTCATAATTTACCGTTGAATTATATAGAACTAATCTGGAGCATAGTGTACAGTATAGCCTACAGTGCAGTTTTGCTTGTTTTTGGTTCGATGATTTTCAACAGGAAAAATCTCAAATAACATTGAAAATATTGGATGTTCAATTTAAATAAAACAAAATTAATTATTCCTGTTCTCTTGATCGTTCTGATAATCGGGATACAAAATAAATCGCGGGAAAGGATCGACAAGACCGACAGTCCCGAATTTGAATTATACTTTACTGCAAACCCACAATATCTGAAGTTTATGTCCGCTGGATTTGATGGTACAATCGCCGATTATTACTGGATTAAAGCAGTCCTCTATTTTGGAAGAATGGTAACCGGAGACGATTTAGAAATGTTTTTCAACTTCTAGGACTCCTGAAAATGGCCAATGAAAACAAACCAGATAAGCCGGACCGTCCGGACCGACCTGACGTACCTCCGGGCCCACCAAGCGAGACTCCAGGGCTCCCAGACGGCCCGCCTCGTCCGAGCATACCGCCTGGTCACCGCCCGGTAGGCTAAGCCTTTGGCACCGCGGTCGAAGGCGTCGCGCAGGGCTCCACGCGATACGAGTTGGTGGAGTGTCTGGCCCGTTCTGTACAAACAAGAGCTCAACGCCTTTGACCAGAGGGGCATTTCTTACCGGATCAGGCTAAAAAAGAAGGGCCTTCTCGCCCTTGAGGTAGACTGGCCGGTCAAGGGGCGCGAATCGTTGCGCCTCCATGTTAGTTTTTCACCGTTGCACCCATTTTTTCGACCTGCTGTAGCGGCACCACAAGAAACATTTGAACGGCACCAAAATCCATTTAATAGGGATTTGTGTTTGATCACCCAGGAGACACACCAATGGGACTCAGGGAAACTAATCGCGGATTTCATTGACGAACGCTTACAACAGTTCCTAAGCGCTCTTGAGGCACGGCGCGAGAAGCGATGGGAAGATGCGGCGGAGTTGGAGGAGCAAGCTGCCGATCCTTTAATGCCTTACTTCACACATGCGGCTGAAGACAACTCGATCATTCTATTCGACGGTAGGATGCCCATACCACACGCAGACCATGGTCTCATGGACCTCGTTCTGTGGACCCGCCCATTCAATCACGGCCAATCTATCGAGGTGGTGCTACGGCAGTTAAAGAGGGCCGATGGCAGCGTGATCGGCCAAACATTCATTCCGCTCGGGAATCCGCCAGAAGAGCGCCAGATTCCCGGACGCTGGGTCCGTTTGAGCCGACCGCCAATTGCGGATAACCCGACGGCACTCATGCTCTCGGTCACAGAAGAGTTGGAGAGGCGGGAGGTTCTGCGGCCGAAGGACATCTGCAAACTTAACCAGATTGCCGAAGAAGCCTTTTCGATTACGGGCATCATCTTTCCAGAGGAAGTGGAATACAGTCACGGCAAAATCGGCGCTGGCTGGCTGTTTCTTGTCAGCCGCCGAGAATTCATAGAAGGGGCGCCCGGGTCGCCGCAGATCAGTTTGGTTCGTGGGGAGCGCGCCAGCGACCGGGATATTTTTGCTCGTCTCCCAGTAGCCAGCGCTCTGGAAGCGAAGAAAGTGCTTCTCACCGGTTGTGGCGCAATCGGAAGTTTTGCAGCCGTCGAGTTAGCTCGCGCTGGCGTCGGGAATCTTGCTTTACTCGATTCCGACGTGGTCCAACCCGGTAACGGCCTACGATGGCCACTGGGACGTAGAGCCTGGGGCGTCAAGAAATCGGTAGCCCTCAAGTATTTCATTGATCAGAATTATCCTCGGACGAAGGTGGATGCTCTTCACGGCCGTCTTGGTAGCGGAATGACACATGACACAGCGCTTCCGGCAGAAGTTGAAAGTAACCCCACTCAACTCGCCCAAATTCTGGGCCTAATCCAGGATGCCGATCTCGTAATCGATGCATCCGCGTCAACCGAAGTGCAACACGCTATAAATTTCTACTGCCGTGATCTCGGAAAGCCCTTGGTAATGGGATATGCAACCGAGGGTCTTGCAGGAGGTGTCGTAGCCCGCTTCAGGTCCCGTTCCGACGCGTGCTGGGTGTGTCTAAACGAACACTGGAACGACGAGGATGGGCCGCTCCCCAAATTGCGTATTGATAAGACTGGCGTGGTTACGCCGATCGGCTGCAACCAACCCACCTTCACCGGCGGAAGCTTTGACCTCCAAGAAGTGTCGCTTGAAATTGTGCGGAGTGCTATCGGCCTACTCGCCGATGGCGCCTATGACCCCGGTAGCTGGTCGGTAGCCATTCTTGAGCTTCGGGATGATCGCGGGCACCGCATTCTCCCGACTTGGACCAACCATAATCCTCCACCTCATCCCAACTGCCGCTGTAGCAACAAGTGACAGTCTGGTTAGCTAATACGGCGTTTCGCGCGATGTGCGAGGAGGGAGCCGCCCTTCATCCACTTGAAAGCGGCGGCATTGTCCTTGGCTGGCGCGCCAGCAATGACACTGTAGTAATTGATGTTCGCGGGCCGGGTCCGCAAGCCTTACACGGCCGCTACCGTTTCCTACCCGACCATCGGTGGCAAGTTGCTGAGATTCATCGACTCTTCGAGGAGACTTGCGGTGATATTGACTATCTTGGCGACTGGCACTCGCACCCAGATGGTTCTTCGGCCATAAGTAGCGAGGATCGCGCTACCCTCCGGCGTATTTCCCGCCGTGTACACGAACCACTGATGCTCATTATTGCGGATGACGGTAGCCAGGAAAGCTGGATAACGGGCTGCTGGAAAGGACGCCGGCATCGCGGTCTAATCTACCGACGTTTTGAGGTCGTTATAGAGTCCATCAAATTGTTTGAACCGCCGCCGAACTGGACTATTGAATGATTAAAGGTCAACCATGCGGTGCCGGTCAAACAACGTGCTAAAAATTATTAGACCTAGTTTCGCTTCCCTGGCTGTGGAAGACGATTGACCGAAATGGGGACGCGCATGAAAACCAACGGTGCCTCCGAGGCCAGGACCCATTTCTCCCGCCTACTGGAGCGGGCCGCGAATGGCGAACAGGTCGTGATCACAAGGCACGGCACGCCGATGGCGCGCCTCGTGCCCTTCGCCAAACCCGACGGCGCGCGGACGCGGCGCGCGATCTCCCGTCTCAAGACCTCCCGCAAGGGACGCCGCCTGGATGGCCTCTCCTGGAAAGAGCTGCGCGATAACGGGCGCTGCTGACTTTCGCGGGTATGGCCGGAATCCCGACCCCGCTTACCCCCCACTCTCGCGCCAACGCCCGGCGCGCAAGATTTGCCCTGTCCCGGCAGTTTGGCATAACTAGATACCGTTGCGAACCGCCAGGAACAAACCCCACCATGACACTCGATCTCGACCGGCTGCG
>JADFON010000393.1 GCA_022562855.1 Candidatus Zhuqueibacterota bacterium
TTTACCATCATGTTTTTGCTTGCCCTTCGCAATCAGAATTTGCCGGTCAAATATAAACTTATCGTAGATTTCTTTAAGGTTTTCGGCGATTATCAGATCATCGGAAATTTTGTTCTTTTCAAGTTCGCCCCGGACATCCGTTTTATCAGGTAAAGCGTTGGTGTTCGTTTTGCTCAGCATTATCCAGCTTTTACGCTTGTCTTCGGAAATGGTGATTTCAATGCCATTTTCAGAAGAGATGATTTCTGCCGATTCAGCTTCCCGTTTGTCATGTTCATCTGAAACAGCTATGTCCAGTAACTCGTCAGACATTCGTTTATTACCTCTATTTGAGAAGTCTCAGCAAATCCATAGAAGAAACTATACCGACTACACGATCCTTCTTTGTAATGACTACACGGTGTATTTTGTTCTCGAGCATTATTCTCGCGATTTTCGACACTTTTGTCCTGGGTTCTGCTGTTATGACGGGTGAGGTCATGATCTCACCTACCGTAGATTGCGACGGTTCAGGACCCAGAAGATTGTCAAAATCGGGTAAATCGCTTAGCGAAGAATCCGCCATTTTTGTTCCGATGATCGTATTAAGCTCCTTCTCCAAACCATGAGTTACCAGGTCGGTTTTAGATATTATTCCAACAAGTTTTGAATCGTCGTCGATTACCGGGACCCCGCTGACGCTTTTGGAGAAAAATATCTCAACCAACTCCTGGAGAGAAACCGAAGTATGTACACATACAACATCTTTAACCATAATTTCTTCTACCGTAACATCCATCATAACTCCTTTTCAGTGATGCAAAGAATTGATAAGCGAATTCCCCTTGCTCTATTCACCTTATGCTCCTCTTACAGCATGTCAATTAATGATTGAATCCTTTCCCTGTTTGCCTTATCTTTTACCGCCTTGCAAAAATCATCGATCTCTCTAAGACTATTGAAAGACAACGAGGCTCTTATTCGCTCTCCTTCAAAATTTTGCGGTGGCAAAAACACACTCTTGGGCAAATTTTCCATCGATCCGGATATCGCCGAAAACTGACGCAGCCGTTCGTTTAGCTTTGGGAATCTTCTTACCGCAAGCCAGTCAAGCATCTTTGCCTGCTTCTGGCTCAATGTAATCTTTGAATTTTTTAAAATTGCTCCGTCCCGGATTTCGGGATCGTTGATTATCTCATCTATGCTTTTCTTCTCACGTTTGCAGATATCGAACGTTAATTCCAAAAATTGCTTCAGTTTACCCCCATGCAGTTGAAGCGTTTCAATGACGGAAAATGCAGCTTTTCTGTCGTGCTTGTTAAACTGAGTCAGTTTAGCCGCCTGCCCGGCTGATACGTTCCATTTCAGCAAATAGTTTTTGATTTTATCTTCAAGAGAATAAATATCCCTGTATATTTCAATACTTTGCGCACCACCCGTCAGTTCCAATTGGTTCAACAAATAATTATATTTTTTGCTGTCTTTCCCGGTATACAACCTCGTTAACCAGGTAACAACACCGGCACATTCAATCAAATTTAGAGAACGGACACTGATATTATCTGCAAAGGCTATTTCAAACATTTCTTGTTCGGAAACCGGTTTTGCCGAAACGATAGTAACCGGAATCGATTCCAATTCAAGTTCACGTGCCGCATAAAACCTCTTTGCGCCGCAAATAACCAGGTATTCGCCCTCTTTATTCCGAGCAGACTTAAAAACTAATATGGGGTTGATAAAACCAATCGACTTTATGGAATCTTTAAGATTCTTCCCGGAACAGGGGTAAGAGAAAACCGAAATTACGTCAGGTATAGTTAGATTTTCCAATAACATTGTAGTCGTTTCGCCTCGCTTCAAATATATAGAGGCGGTTTTTCCCGTTGACAAGTTCATGTTCTTAAATCCAGTTTCAATTCAGAGCCAGAAGGCGTTTTTGATATGCGAAATTTCATGCCCGCCATTTTCGGAAAGCACAACGCCGATTACGTCAAACCTGCAATCCATACCGGTTTTACCGGATTGCTGCAAATACATTTGTGCAACCTTTCCGATTTGCTTTTGCTTGGCTCTATTCACCCGGTTTTCCGGGGGTACTTTATTGCCCTGTTTGTTGGTCTTAACTTCAATAAAAACCAACTGGTCGTCTTCTACCGCTATAATATCGATTTCGCCCCTGAGCGCCCGGTAATTCTTCTCGATAATCTTCATCCCCTGCTTCTTAGCATACTTCCTTGCCAGCTTCTCGCCAATATTTCCCGTTGTTTTTTTCATGGTAATTTTTAGAATTGTTCTTTAAAGAAGATTCCAGGGTATGGCAATTATATTTTTATCCATAACTTTTATCTCGTTTCCCGTGTAGACTAACAGCGAAGCCACAGTTTCAGGGTATTCGTGCATAAACAGCTTGAGAGTTTGAATATCCGAATACTTCACCGTACTGGATAATTTAACCTCGATTGCGACCAGTTTTCTACCCCATTGAACAACAAAGTCGACCTCTTTCCCCGTGGTAGTCCGCCAGTAATACAACCGTGGTTTCGGCGTCATAAGTTCTTTTTCTGTGTTGAGATGCAAAAAGATCAAAGATTCAAATAATCCACCTGCCGACCTGCTTTGTAGTATATCTTCCGGGCTGTAATAACCCGACAAGAATGACGCCAAACCCGGATCGTTCCACATAACTTTTGGAGATTTTACAAGACGCTTGTTACTGTTAC
>JADFON010000394.1 GCA_022562855.1 Candidatus Zhuqueibacterota bacterium
AAATGATAGAAATGTCTGAAATTGAAAGAGAAACACCATTATTCACCCGAAAAAAGACCTCCTTGTCCGGCATATTAAAAGAAGCCGCGGCAAAAGCAAAGCCCTTTGCAGCGGAGCATCGTGTAAAAATCATTCTTCGATTACCAAAAAAACGATTGTATATTAAAGCAGTAGCGTCTCAATTGGAAAGCGCAGTCTATCACTTATTAATAAATGGAATAAATTTCAGTCATGTCGGAGGCAGGATCATATGTTCATTAGAAGAAACAAAAACACAAATTCAAATAAAAATCAGGGATTACGGACAGGGCATCCCTTCGCGGGAAATTCCAAGAATATTTACCAAGTTTTATCAGATTGAAGGTTATATGACAAGAACTGTTGACGGACTCGGGTTGGGTTTACCACTGGTGAAACAGATTGTGAGTAATCATGGCGGCACGATCACCGTAAAAAGCACGCTTGGAAAAGGAAGTTTGTTTACGATGAAATTTCCAAAAGTTCAAACAGAAACCGACATTTTGGAAGAACAGGTTATCCTATTAAGAAAGCGGTTATCAGCCGGAAATAAACAAAGCATTGCTTTCGCGGTAGATTTAAAAGAACTTCTCAAAAAAAGAAAATAGATAATGGCTTCCGAAAAGAAAAAAATTCTGGTAATCGATGATCAGGAAGAAGTGCGCGATCTGGTTGAAGCAGCTTTACGCGACGGCGGTTTTGATATTTTCAAGGCGTCAGGTGGGCGTGAAGGAATTCAGATAGCAAAAAATACCCGTCCGGATATCATTATTCTCGATATTATGATGCCGAATTTTGACGGGATCGCGACGTGTAAGATTTTAAAGCGAAATTCGATCACAAAAAAGATACCGGTGATCTTTTTAACTGCAAAACACGGCAAAGAGGACGTAAAGGCTGCACTCCAGGCAGGCGGAAAAGATTATGTGATGAAACCCTTCAGCCCGGATAATCTGTTGAAGAGAATTCAAAAATGGATGCAGGAGCAGGAAAAGAAATTTGACCCGTCTACCGTTATAGCAAATGAATCGTTGTTGTCGGTTAAATCCGGGAAAACAGAAATCGAACCGGAGAAGAAAATTCAACAGATCGATTTTCGGCAGAGCGGCAACGTTATGACCTTAATAAACACGCATGACCGAATTGTTATGGGTAATTTGAAAATATTCCGGGATGCGTTCTTGAATATAATTAGCGATGACTTCACAAAAATTGCTTTTAACATCGATGCTTTGATGAAAATTGACGGTGCGGGTCTGGGACTTCTTATCTCGGTTCATGAAGCGCTAAAGGTTCATAGCGGAGGATTGCATATTACGTATCCGAGAAAAGATCTAAATCAACGCTTTTCGTTTATTAACCTGAATTATATTTTTCCCGCATATAAAAATATCGACGAAATCGTAGAGAGTTTTAAAGGGGACGTTGTGGAGGAAGAAATTGCAAATCTGGATTCGTTGAATATATGCCTGTCTTGCACTTTTGTAAACCCCTCGGGTTTTCGATACTGTGGTAATTGCGGATCAAACCTGCTTATCAGCAGAGGAGACGAGATTTGCGAAAGTCTTCGGCGATCTGTGTCCCGGAAAGTTTTTCTTGACGCACAGACCGATGATATTTCAGAATTGAATAAGAAGCGCAATATAAATGTTGAAGTACAGCCCGTTCCTAAAGAATTCGATGTCGATCTGTTAGGCGAAGAACTATCTGTATCATATAAAAGCAAACTCGTTGACGACTCGCACTATCCTATGAAAGAACAAATCGCAATACAAGCGCCATCGATGTCCGGACAGATGCTTCCGGTTGGTGCGGGCATGAAGTTAATTTTGAAAAATAAACAGGTCGGGAGGCAGTCGGTTTTTAACTCGGAAGTGCTGAGAGTTGACAATGAGGCAAAATCAATTATCGTCAGATATACAGAGATTGCAAAAAACATTCATACGCGGAATTATTTTTCTCTCGATCCTAAAACACCTATTCCCATAAAACTGATAAATCCTTCCCTGAAAAGCGAAGGCAAAATATTCAAAGGAATTATTCTCGAACTGAGCCGTGTCGGTATGATAGTTTTCTCAGAGGAAAACCTGCCTGTCAATAAGTGTCTTGCTATTACGTTCAAACTCCCTGGAGGTTCAGAGATCGTTACCCCGCTTGTGATGGTGGGAAAATCCGAAAAAAATTCTATCTACGATGTGGATTTTGTCGTTATCGACGAGAAGGAACGTTCTGAAATCATTCAATATATGTATAAACGGCAAATCGAATTAAGCAAACATCAATCCTGACCTCAATCCGGTAATGATATTATTAATACGATGGTTTAAATACATTTTGCTTGCTTACTATTTTTTATTGAAAATCAATTTATCTTAAGGTGTAAATAATGAACAATAATACTGTTTCGATGCAACGTAACAAAAAATGGTTTACTGATCATACTAAATCTATAGTTATTCTGGCTTTTATCGCAGTCGTATTGATGAGCGTATATCCATTTTTGATGTCTTCAGACTATAAAAGCAGTTCGGATCTGCATGCAACAATTGAGGTAATCGGATCTTTATTCGGGCTGATCACCGGTTTAGTATTTATCATGCGATTTAACATCCTGGGCAACCGTATTCATTTGCTTATTGGAATGGCATTTTTTGCTAACGCTTTGGAAGATTTAGCTCA
>JADFON010000395.1 GCA_022562855.1 Candidatus Zhuqueibacterota bacterium
ATTCGGATGAGGCTCATGCGGGCGGGTCCAGGTAATTCGATTCAATGTTCGGCAGGAATGAGCCACAATTATATCCATTCGCACGGCCTTCTCTCCATCTTCCAACTCGCTACCTCGAAGAATGGCGTCATTCACCTTTAATTTGTAGGCGGCGATGGTTTACCGTGCCCCGGTAATCGAAGACCCGCCCGCCCGTACCTAAATGAGACAGGAACGATGCCGACGATCAGCGCATGTATCATTTCATTCGATGAAGAGCAGAAGAAATTACAATATGAGTTAATCGAAGCAGAAAAAGTATCGACACTGGGGAAAGTGGTTGCCGGTATTGCACACGAGATAAACAATCCTGCGACCGTTATTCAAAGTGATCTACAATTATTAAAAGGATATATGCTGACTCTACAAAGATTAATTGACTCGAACAATTGCAGCACTGGTGAATTTAAGGAGATTTCTACTAAAATGTCAAATGTTCTTAGCAGAGATTTTGAAGCAAGCCGGAGAGTGACAGATATCGTTAAAGCTATGAAAAGTTCATACAGACCAGGAGGATGGCATTTAGTTGATATCCACAAGGAAATTGATTTACAGTTAACTCTTCTGAATAGCAAACTGAAAAATAAAATCAAGGTAACCAAACAATATGGAGATACCGCTGAATGTAACGTTTACGGAAGCAGATTCGGACAGGTAATGATGAATCTATTGAGCAATGCAATTGACGCCGTACCTGAAAAGGGTGAAATATTCATAAAAACCGAAAAAATAGATAGTTTTCTAAAAATTACTATTAAGGATAACGGACCGGGCATACCTCAAAGTCTGCATTCTAAAATATTCGACCCGTTTTATACGACCAAAGAGATTGGTAAAGGTACAGGTCTGGGATTATACATCAGCAAAGATATTATAGATAACCATAAAGGCAGCCTCTCTATCCTGAGTTCAAAACCCGGAGAAGGGGCAATATTTGAAATAAAACTACCGCATAGTAAACGAATATGAACGAAAAATACGAAATATTAGTCGTTGACGATGATAAAGATGTCCTGGATTCCATCGGGAAGGCTCTAAAAAGAGAAAAAATATTTGTCCCCACTTTGGTCGAAAGAGGTGATAAAGCCCTTGAAATGGTTCTTGACAGTGAATATGACGCATACTTAGTTGACCAGAATATGCCTGATATGAAGGGAACTGAGTTTATCAAGCACTTGACCGTGATACACAATAATCCCCTCGTTTACATAATATCCGCAGATGTAATGAAGAACGACTTGCAAGCGCTCAGGGATTTTGAAAAGAAAACCGGAAAAAAATTACCAGTTGCCAAATTTATACCAAAACCGTGGCCCGAGGATACATTCTCAATTTCACTAAGAAGTGATCTCGAAATCAGAAAAGAAAACGAGAAACTACAGGAGTCTGCAAAGGAAAAAGACAAAAAAATAAAAAAGTTAGAACAGGCAACCGTAGATCTTATTGCCGGATTTTGCGAGGAAATGAATGAAATTCTAAATGAAATAGAAGAGTGCACCGAAATTATAAAGAGCTATTTGTATATATGTAAGGGTGATTTCAATTTATCTGATTATATGTATTTTCTCGGCGACAAAGATGTAGAAGAATTTATAGAAATGTTTAAATCGCTTAATCGGCAAATTCATACGTTAAAAGGAAATTCGGGAATTTTGGGTCTATCCAATCTCAATGTATATTGTCATAAACTTGAAGAATTAACCCTGGAGATATCAAAAGGGAATCTATTTTTAAACACTGAGGCTTCAGAAATAATCGGGAAAATTCCTATAGTTCTCAACAGAGTTTTGGAGGATTTGAGCTCAAAATTCCATGACGATGATATATCTGTTGATGATGAATTAAAAGAGATAGATAAATGCAAAGACGCCCTGTTCGGGATAATGGGAGGAAAACAGGTCAATCTCCAGGAAATTCCCAAGAGGGATATGGGGAATGTCCGGAAACGGAAAAAAGAGATAAAAATATCATTGTCGCTTGAAAAATACGACCTTATTATAGATAAATTTCAGGAATTAAGCCAGCAGTTTTTTGCAATACTTTCTAAAGCAAACATTGAAGAAAGCAATGCCTATGCATCAGCCACTGAGTATTTAAACGATCTCATATATGCTTCGCAGTCGCTGATCGATCTAACTCGATATACGAGAATGGTAAAAGATATGGAAAAATCTTTTCAAAAAGAGATCGATTTTGAGATCAAGAGAAACACAGCTCTTGCCCGTCCCGATATATGGGATACCTGTCATAACGCGTTAGTTCATATGGTGAGAAACGCTGTGGATCATGGCATAGAAGATCCAATGATCAGAGAACAATTGGGAAAGCCTCCAAAAGGTAGTATTTCTTTGGAAATTTATGATGATAACAAAAACATATATGTTGTGCTTGAGGATGACGGCGGTGGAATTGATGAAGAAAAAATAGCCAAAATCGCTCTTAAGAAGAATATCGTTACAAAAACGGTATTGTCCGGGATGACCAAAGCAGAAAAACAAAAGCTGATTTTCAAACCGGGTTTTTCAACAAAACAAAATGTGACCGATGTTTCGGGGAGGGGTGTCGGATTGGATGTGGTTATTAATGGAATAGAAAAAAAACTTGAAGGAAGTGTTCATTTGTATTCGGGAAAAAATTACGGTACAAAAATAGTA
>JADFON010000396.1 GCA_022562855.1 Candidatus Zhuqueibacterota bacterium
TTGTGGCTAAAGAAAAAGTGCGTAATTTGGCAGGACATTCCGGGTTTAAAATTGATGCAAAAAATCAAAAAACAGCTTGACCCGGATAATATCCTTAACCCGGATAGATTTATTACTTTTTCTTAACATATAAATTTAATCAAATATATGGATCAAAAGATAGAATTTGATTTTTCTGGAATTCTCGACTGTATACATTGCGGTCTTTGCCTGCCGAAATGCCCCAGTTATGTAATTCTTGGAACAGAAACAGATTCTCCCCGGGGAAGAATATTTCTGATGAAATCTTTTTCGGAAGGCGCTGTGGAGGCGAACAAGGTATTCAAGAAGCACTTTGATCTTTGTCTCGGATGCAGGGGCTGTGAAACGGCATGTCCGTCGGGTGTCAAATACCACCGCTTATTTGAGGAAGTTCAAAAAGTAATAAAGGAGAATATTGAACCGCCGCTGATAAGCAGGTTTCTAAAAAGAATTATATTGTACCATATCTTTCCGTTTCCAGGGAGGCTTCGATTCGTATTTACAATTCTCCGTTTTTATCAGAAATCGGGACTTCAAAAAATGGTCAGATCATCGGGGGTTCTGAAGATATTTTCGAAAAAGCTCGATTTGTCGGAACGATTTATGCCGGATATCACAAGCTCCCGTGTCCAAAAATTCGATTTTAAATCTGAGGAAAAGGGTAGAAATTCAAGAAAGAAAGTCGGTATGCTTCGGGGCTGTGTAATGGACTACATTGCCCCGGAAACAAATCGGTCCACTGTACGGTTACTTCAAAAATGCGGTTATGATGTGCGGGCGCCGGATAATCTACACTGCTGCGGCGCTATACATCAGCATAACGGAGAAAATAAAATGGCTAAAATGTTAGCCCGGAATACCATAGACAGCTTCGATGGAGAGGGTGTTACAGCTATTCTGTCTAATGCTGCAGGTTGCGGTGCGATGATGAAAGAATACGGAAGTCTCCTCTCCGGTGATCCGGCTTACTCTGAAAAGGCGGTGCGCTTTTCCGCAATGGTTAAAGACATTACCGAATTCTTGAATGAAAACTTGAGCCAGTTGTCGTTCAAGCCTGTCAACAGGTCAGTGGTTTACGATGAACCGTGTCACCTTATACACGGACAGGGAATTTCAAATGAACCCGCACGGCTATTGAGTTCTATACCCGGACTCGAAATTTTCAAGCTCAACGAATCTGAAATGTGTTGTGGCAGCGCCGGCACTTTTAATATTGCTCAGCCTGAACTTTCGCTGGAGGTTTTAAAACGTAAAATGGAAAACATTAAGAAAAGCGGCGCCGATACGGTAATCACGGCGAATGTCGGTTGTATGATCCAATTGAAACGGGGCGCACAAATGAGCGGCTGCGAATTGAAAGTCGAACATATTGTCGATATTCTTGATGAAGCCGTAGAATAAGACAGGGATTAATTCTGTATTGGCACTACCACTAATTAATGCCGAAAATCATTAGAAATCTAAACTACTGGAGCAGAAATGAAAAGAGATTTTATATCTATCGCTGACTATTCGCGCGATTGGGTAGAAGAAATATTTAAAATGACCGGGGATATCAAAGCTAAACAGAAAAACGGGGAAGTATATCATCCGCTGAAAAACAAAAATCTTGTAATGATCTTTCAAAAACCCTCCGCGCGCACAAGGGTATCGTTTGAAATCGGTATGTGGCAGCTTGGCGGGTATGCTTTGTTTCTTGCTCCTGCGGATATTCAGTTGGGAAAACGGGAAGCGACGAAGGACATTGCCCGGCTCTTCTCAAGATATAACGATGGAATAATGGCGCGCTTATTTGCTCATAAAGATATGCTTGACCTGGCGGCGCATTCACATATTCCGGTTATAAATGGGCTGACTGATTTGTTGCATCCATGCCAGATAATGGCAGACCTGTTCACAATAAAAGAACATCTTGGTAGAATTACAGATTTTAAGATAGTTTTTATGGGTGACGGAAACAATGTTGCCCATTCGTGGTTAAATATGGCAAGCAATATTCCGTTCCATTTTGTCTTATCTTGTCCAAAAGGGTACGAACCGGACCAGACGGTTCTCGAAGCAGCTCTTGCTGCAGACGTGGGGAAGATCGAAATAGTTCACGACCCTTTTGACGCGGTAAAAGACGCGGATGTAATTTATACTGATGTTTGGGCAAGCATGGGACAAGAAGAAGAACAGAAAAAACGGGATAAGGATTTCCGGAATTACCAGGTAAACGCCAATTTAATGTCCATGGCAAAACCTGACTGCAAATTCATGCATTGTCTGCCTGCGCACCGGGGTTCCGAAGTCACCGATGAGGTTGTTGATAGTGAAAACTCAATCGTATTTGACGAAGCGGAAAACAGGCTCCATGTGCAAAAAGCGATAATGGTCGACCTGATGGGTTAAAACGATTATCATATACTGTATGGATAAAATGGCGCTTAGAACAGATTCAATAAATCCGATGCGAAGCTTATGGTTTTTGTTCGCATTGTTTACAGCGGTGAATTGCAGCGAAACTGTTCACGAAAGCCCTGAAATACCTTTAGTGTCGTTTACCGGGTCGGTATTTGTCGACTCCTCGCAGATTTTTAACAACGAAAGTCTTTACTATCCTGCGCAGATACGAGTCACTCCGGACAATGAAATTGTAATTATGGATA
>JADFON010000397.1 GCA_022562855.1 Candidatus Zhuqueibacterota bacterium
TGCGCTTGTCGTTGCCGATAACTCGTGGTTTGCATTAGCCTTCCATGCTGTTGGAAATACAGGAAACAGCGAAATAGCCGAAGGGATTTCGATCGCGCCATTTCGCCCGGGTCGCGCTCACATTAAAATTGAACCGAACAATCTTTTTTCATTTGAATATGTTATCAATACCTGGGTTCCTGAACTGGGGAGAAGAATGAGCATAAACTTTGAGGATAACGCTATCGTCACCGTAAATGGAGTCGAATTCCTTTATCCTCCGAATGAGAAAATAATCATTATCCGGTAACACTAAAGCTTACGCACCTTTTACCATCGGTAACCTGCCAAATTACACCTATTTTCTGTCTGTGATTGTCATCAATTGTCTGGAAACACATATTTCATTCACCGGTTAGACTGCTTATTATATGATTGACTTTACTTTAAAGATTATCTAAATTCTTATTGATTTTGTAATCTCTTCTTCTTTCTCAATTCCAATTGTGATGCTTTTTTTGCCTTAATAAATGCATTCCTGCATACATTGAAATTAATATACATTAAAAAAACCATTTAACTTAAACAGGAGGGTGTGATGCTTTTACGTACCGTTCTCACCGTAATATCGGTTCTGATCATTGGAGTTTGCTCTGTTGCCGCACAAATAACAGCGATCAGAGCCGGAAATCTCATAGATCCTGAAACAGGGACGATCGCGCAGGACCAGATAATCCTGACCGACCAGGAGACGATAATCGCTGTGGGACCCAGTTCACAGGTCTCGATTCCTGCAGATGCTCTTATTATCGATTTGTCCGACCGGTATGTGATGCCCGGTCTGGTCGATACTCACGACCATCTTGCCCTGACCTATAATAATGGACGGGATGGGGGAAGTTACTATCTCACAACCGTTCTCGATGGAACACCGATAAGGGCTATTCAGGCATTTTCAAACGGGTTTCAGAAACTTGCCTCCGGATTTACCGTCGTTAGGGATCTGGGCAATGCCGGAAACTATGCTGATACTGCTTTACGTCAAGCTATCGAGCAGGGGTGGGTTCCCGGACCGACCATCATAAATTCCGGAATTATTATCGGCGGTATGGGCGGTCAGTTTTCACCGACGCCCGAACGATCCTTCCTGATATATCCCGAATATCTCGATGCGGATACTCATGATGAGATAATAAAAGCTGTTCGACAGAATATTCTTTATGGAGCAAAAGTCATAAAAATCATGGTCGATGCAAAACCATACGGTTATACCGTAGAGGAAATGGAACTGTTTGTCAGTGAAGCGGCGAAAAGTGGATTAAAAGTTGCCGGTCATGTTCAGACATATGAGGGAGCCAAACGGGCGATCGAAGCGGGTATTTGGTCGATCGATCATGACGGTCCATTGAACGACGAATTGCACAAAATGATGGCGGCAAAAGGTATCTGGAGAGCGGGGACGGAAACGCCGTTTACATCGTACAGCGGGTCTCAAAGGAGCTTTGACCGGCATGTCGAGAAATTAAAAAACGCATATGAAAACGGAGTGAATTTGACATTTTCCACCGATGCCGATTATTTTGTCCCCGGTCTGACCCGCGGCGAGATAACCATCAATTTCCTGCTCACCTGGAAGGCAGCAGAAATCCCGGCGCCGGATATTTTGAAGTTTATGACCATAAACGGTTATAAAGCCTGTGATATATATGACGAACGTGGTCCGATAAAACCCGGGTTCCCGGCTGATATTATTGCTTCACAGGAAAACCCCCTCGAAGATATCGACGCTCTGCGGGATATCCGGTTCGTAATGAAAGACGGAAGAGTATTCAAACAAAATGGTATCGTGACCCCGATGGCGTTTTTCCACAGCGGACCCGAAAGAGGCTGGAACAAGTAGTCGTGTCGTGGGTATTTTATCATTGAAAATCAATGTACCGGAAAACTCGATTTGGTTCGGTTTTTTTCATTTTTAACTTGATTAATTCATAAGATTAAAATCTGATGCTAAAATAACATGAAAATACTATGTGGGTGAATTTTCCCTTAATGTGAATAATTTTAATAACTTACAAAACACCTTGTCTCGCTTTATGATTTAATCAGGTTACAATACTTTTGTATTTCCCGTATTTGGATGCTGAAACCCCGAAATAGGGGCAGGCTAAGTTCAGCATGACGCCAACCCGTACTGTCATTCCGAACTTGTGTCGGAGTCTTATTCAGAAAATTACAAAAGTTCAGCAGGTTAATTAAATATTGACAAAGAACAGGTGTATTTCTATATCCAAGCAACAATTGTTATTACGATCCTGCCCGCTTCATTGTCTTCTGAATATCAGCATCATTAAGGATAAGTATCGTGATAGGCGAAACAATCCTCCATTATAAAATCGTGCAAAAACTCGGTGAAGGCCCCCGGCATCAGTTAATTTATGAAGTTTATATGGTTGGTAAGGAAATTCTGCATTATAAAATAATTGAGAAAATAGGGGCATGGCGGAATAGGTGTGGTGTACAAGGTCAAAATACCAAGCTTAACCGGGTGGTAGCGTTAAAATTCCTACCGACCCATTCGCTGGGCAATGATCATGACCGGAAACGGTTTGAATCTGAAGCGAAGGCAGCTACTGCATAGAATCATCCCAACATAGCATTCGTTTGCGAGATATACAACCATGAGGATGATA
>JADFON010000398.1 GCA_022562855.1 Candidatus Zhuqueibacterota bacterium
CAGCCCCTTATTAAACCTCCGGACAAGATTATCCCTCACTTCATAATCGGAGGTATCGGCATGAGCATCAATACTACGCACAGCCCTCGGATTCAAATCCCTCTTCAAAAAAGAACCGGAAACAACATCAAAATAATTCTGACCCGACTGAAAAATAAACGTACCGCCCTGCCCGTTCCTCACATGAGAAACACCCTCACTAACAGCAGACGTATCAACAGGAGAAAAAACATAACTCCCAACATCCTCGATCAAACCGGTGAATTGGTTCGAGAGGAGTGTATCGCTTTTCGTAACCGCAACCGGATAGGAAATGCGCTCTATAACATACAGTGGTTTACCAAAATGCAGGAACACCATCAAAAGCGGAATTAACGCTTTAAGAATTGGGGACCTTGTATGAATGCCAAATTGTCGAACGATACGCGGGAAAATATTTCTATTACATTTAATTGGATTATTCATGCGAATCTCCACTAACCTCCGTAAATAAAGTTCTTTTATACTGTTTTATTGTAAAAGCGTCATTTGAAGCGCTCATTTTAACCTGCTTTCAGGGTGAAAATTGTGTTTCTCTGTCGTAATTCCCATTACAAATTCCTTTGTTCCGTTTGTCCATCCTATAAATTCCCCGGTTTTTTGAGTAGAATTTCCTTTAATAAGCGCTGTTTCAAATTGGATAAACTCTACGAAACCCGGACAAAAACCCTTGTGAAGCGATGTTTTTTCAAGACCGTCGAGCCAGAGTTCCCGGATATTATGCAGATCGACATCCGAAAAATTTACCCCGTCCCGCTGCCGCAAAACCAGACCGGACGACAGCCGCGCATTCCATCCCATTGAAAGCTCCATCCTGAATTATTGGTTGAATGAACTACTTTGTATTGTTTAATCATTTATTTCTGCCATGAATTGTCACAACAGATTTTCCCGTTGAAGCGGAATTTTTTCCAAGAAAAATGAATATACTGCACGGGACAGCCCGTACCAGTTCAATTGACAATGAGGATTGCCAGTAGTTGGTAAAGCCGTTTCCTGTTGAATCAATAGTAATTACCGTATCCCTTTTTGATTGCGCAAAAACAAGATACAGGGTGGAATCAGGGTCGCTTATCGAATTGAACCACAAATCAACCGATGATACAGTCATGTTATACTTCGGCGTAAAAACAGCAACCGTATCCGCCTCCAACGCTCCTGTAGCATAACTGCGTGCGTTTGAATTGAAACCGAAGGTCATTTCAGCAGTTTCAGTAATATAGGTCTTTAATCCCGACCACCATGACCTGGGAATGTTAGGGTTCGTAATTTGTGCTTGAGATTCCGTTGGATTGATTGTTACTAAAAGCAAAAGAATGAGTAGTAATTTTTTCATGTTATTTCCTTTCTGATAATTTTCTGTGAAAAATAATGTGATACATTACGAATAATTTTTCCAACTGTTAAGCAGGTGCATAATTCATCTACTTTAATTAGGATTATGAATAATCGAATTTTATGCTTACCTGGAAATTTCCGTTTGCCCCGCCCTTTGATCCGATCGTTTCGTCAGAACCTATGGATAATGCAAGGTAAATGTATTGGCTGGTATCGGTATGCCCCGTGCCGGTTATGTCGCTTCCCCCGATCTTAGTCAGGTTCGATGCAGGCAGGGATTGCGGAATAGTTCCCGGTGAACCGCTCGATACCTGGGATATAGTTTTATTTTGTGTCCAGGTATTTGTTATATCGCAATAATACTCATTAGTACCATCGAGGTCGCTGTTAGACGACAACCAGAATTTCATATTGCTGATTGTTGAAAACCCTGCAAGGTTTGTGCACCGCCACCATAACACTTTCGGTCCAGTCTGTACGACGCCATTTGTATTATTGATTGTGCCAAAATCAAGCGGTACCGTTGCATCTACCGAATTACCTGCAGTAGTCCGGTTAGACGGCTCCGACAATGTTATGGAGGTTGAGCGAAACTCTCCTGTGGGAACAGCCATGAAGTTTCTCCTTATTGATATGGGTTCAAATAATGTTCAGGGTGCAGCAACTTATTTGTTAACAGGATTTGAGCCGGGACATACGGCCAAGCAGTATAATATTTTATGTTTGCCGCTGCCCGGCATCAAAACCTGTTTAATTACGAGTTACGAATTACGAATTACGAGTTACGATTTGTGAGTTGCGATTTGTGAGTTAATCATAAGAACATGAATGAACTGTATTACATTTATTGACATTTGACTCTCACCATTCGTCATTCGCCATTAAGACATATCGAGATATTTTCTCGCGTCTTCGAGAAACACGCTGTATCCCAATTCCTGCGAAACAGTCGCCTGCTCGATTTTTCGGTCAATTATCTTATCGTGCTCGATCATCAACTCCTGGCTATAACCGCGTTTTACGGCAAATCTGTGGTCAAGAGCAGCGATAGAGTTATCACTTGCCCCCGTGTAAACCGCAATATTGGCGCCCAACGGAGTCATAACGTCACCGGTACGCTGGAAAGAAAACCCATAGAACAACATTTCATTCCTTGTCATTTGTTTGCACTGTTGTGCTAAAATTCGTGCTTGAAAATGAAGCTGTTTTTAACCTTGTGTAATTCCTTTTCATTTATTATCTTTCATTTATGGTGGAAAGAGTGGTGTAACATGAAGGAACGAAGAGCGT
>JADFON010000399.1 GCA_022562855.1 Candidatus Zhuqueibacterota bacterium
TGTATAAAGGTCCTTTTCGCTTTATGCTTTTCCGGATTTATTTACAGGAATCTCATTTCTTGAGAATCCTTCCACCCACAACTCGTCTCCATACAACTCTTTTTGCTGCGCAAAATAGCTCTGAATAAGATCTTCGGATGAACTTTCGCCCGCCATTAAAGGTAATCTCCTCTTTTGAATTTTCAAATAATAAACACAATAAATTTTAAAAACAATACATAATATCAAATGTGGAAAAAAACCGGGTTTTGTGTGGAAAATCGCTATTTGACGTGGGGAAAAAATGTGGAAAAATAGGAGATTGTAACTTTGGGAAAACGAAAAAAAATTCAAATCGCAAAATTTTTCTATTAAATCAAATGTATCACACGGTCGAGGATATGGCGGGCAACCTCCCGTTTGGGGAGAAGAGGCAGCTTTACGGGCTTTTTATTCTTTTCAATCAGGGTGACAATATTGGTATCGACATCAAAACCGGCTCCAGGCTCAAGCGGGTTGTTGAGTATTATCAAATCGAGATTTTTGTCGCTGAGTTTCTTGCGGGAGTTATTTATGACATTGTCCGTTTCCACGGAGAAACCGACCATAACAACATTTGTTTTCTTTTTTCCAAGACTGCCGAGAATATCTTCGGTTGGTTCAAGTTCTATCGACAAGTTGCCACGTTTGGATTTTTTGATTTTACTTTTTACCGGGTTAACCGGACGGTAATCGGCGACCGCGGCAGCCATGATCAACACATCGTGTTTATCCACTTCTTTTTTTACTGCAGCAGCCATTTTTTGTGCTGTATCAGTATGAATTATAGCAGCCTCTCCGGGTAATTGCGTATTATGAATACCGGCAATTATCGTTACTTCAGCGCCGCGTGTAAGGGCTTCTTCTGCTAAGGCGGCGCCCATTTTCCCGCTTGACCGGTTGCTGATGTACCTGACAGGGTCGATGGCTTCTTCAGTCCGCCCTGCAGATATAAGAATTCTCTTACCTTTCAGATCTTCCTTGAGACCAAGCCGGTTGACGATAGACGACTCGATTTCTTCAGATTCAGCCATTCGTCCGATACCCTCTTTGTCCCGCGCCAATGCGCCTATTCCCGGCGGCATTACTTCATGACCCATTTTTCTCAGAAGCTTTATATTTCGTTGAGTAGCCGGATTCTCCCACATTTCAGTATGCATGGCAGGGACAAAGACTATTGATCCGGAATGCGCCAGGATGACCGTTGAAAGAAGATCATCAGCTATTCCGTTTGCCGATTTCGCAATGATGTTTGCGGTAGCCGGAGCAATAACAAAGCAATCAGACCAACGGGCTAAATCGATGTGCAGTATCGCTTCATTTGAAGGCGGCTCAAATGTATCTGTGGCGACCGGTTCCTCAGAGAGAGTTTCAAGAGTGGTTTTTGTTACAAACCGCTCCCCCGCCTTTGTCAAAATCGTTTTTACCTCGCCACCCTGCTTCTTGATCGACCTCACCAGAAAACACACCTTGTAAGCAGCTATTCCCCCTGTAATTCCAACCAGTATTTTTTTCTTGTAGAAAAGCATTTCTCTTAAATATGGTAAACTTTGTGTTTTGAAAATTACGGAAAAAGGGAGAATTACCCGCTCTGATAATCCTCAATAATCTTGCATATTTCTATCACAGTTTTTTCCAGATTTTCATTCGTAACAATATGGTCGTATAGTTTTGATTTTTCTTCTTCCACCGGAATACGTTTCAAACGGTTTTCGATTTCCTCCGGGCTGTCTGTGTGCCGTTTTGTCAACCTGTCTTTTAAGATTTCATAACTTGGCGCTTTAATAAAAACGAGTAGCGCATTTGAAAAGTGTTCTTTTACAGATAATCCACCGTTCACGTCCACATCAAAAATTACAAGACCGGGTTTTGCATCAGCCTCATTTGCCTTATCAAAAGGGGTGCCATATCTGTTGCCATGTACTTCTTCCCACTCTATAAGTTTTTTCTCCGCGATCATTGTGTCGAATTCCGCCTGTGTAATAAAAATATAATCGGCGTTATCCGCTTCGCCCGGTCTTTGTTTCCTGGTGGTGACAGAAATGGAAAACCGTGAATCCGGAATTATCTTGAGAATCTCGTTTCTAATGCTTGTCTTTCCGGTACCGGAAAACCCTGATAATACAAGAAATGTCGGTTGTGTAACATTAATAGTTGTAATAGGGCGCTCCTTGTTACTCGATATTCCGAACCTGTTCTTTCAGTCTGTCTAATTCTTCTTTAATTCGGACTACTTCCTGCGAAATAAGCACATTATTACTTTTTGAGCTGATTGTGTTAGCCTCCCTGTTTATTTCCTGCAATATAAAGTCCAAGCGTCTACCCACAGCGCCCTTTGACCGAAGCGAGTTTTTGAACATTTTCAGATGGCTGTCTATCCGGACGCATTCCTCCGATATATCTGATTTTTCGGCTATATATGCAGCCTCTATTTCCATCCGCTGCTTGTCTAATTTATCGAAATCCTTCAGTACTCTCGCAATCCTGGATCTTAGCTGTTTAAAGTCTTCCACATGTCTTGATTTAAATTTTTTCAATATGGATATCAAAGAATCTGAAATCATATTGAGCCGTTTTAAAAAGTCGTCCGAGAGATTTTTGCCTTCCTCATATTTGTGTCTTTTCAGGTCTTTCAACGCCACTACC
>JADFON010000400.1 GCA_022562855.1 Candidatus Zhuqueibacterota bacterium
CTCTCTGCGGTTGCTATTCCCAAGTTGAGAGACTTTATCGATAGTTCAAGAATAAACTCGACCCGGCAGGAAATGATGACGATAAAGCAAGCTCTTATCGGTGATTCTACTGCAAGAATCGGCGCAGTGGTTATCGACCAGGGGTTTATTATCGACAATCTCAGTTCGCCAAATAATTTGGATATGACATCGTTTAATCCTAACGACCTGGTAACCAAGCCGGGATCCTGGACTGTCTACAACCGGGTAACAAGAAAAGGATGGAGCGGACCTTATATAAGCGATGACGGTTCACAAAGTTATCTCATGGATTCATGGGACCGTGCCTATATATTTTCTCAAAATGCAGTATCCGCCTCCGGACCGAACCTTGAAAATACGATAAAAAGTTTGGGTCCGGACGGTATAGCCAATACAGGCGGCGCCGATGATGACGATATAATAATAACTTATTAAATTAACTTTTGTATTTTTACAAAAACCGCTTTTAGGTGGAATGAAAACTCATAAAAAACCGGGGTCAGAGACGACCCCGACTACGATTCTTTTTGCGGCATCTGATACAGTAGTCCGGCTCGTCCCGGAGCCGGACATGATGAATTTAGTCAGAAATACAAAAGTTCAGTTACTAAACTAAATTATCATGAAAAAAAACAAAATTAAAAAAATTCCTTATTTCCCATATCGTAGCAATAAGGGCTTTACCTTGTTGGAACTTGTCGTTGTGATTATCATAATGGGCGTCCTGTCTCTTGTAGCGATAAGAGGATTTTCCAATCAGACGGCTGTTAGGCTATATGAACAAACAAAAATAGAAATGGATTCTCTAAAAAAAGCGATAGTTGGTGATGCAGATAGAATACAGGATGGGGTCAGAGTAGATTTTGGATATGTTGGGGATATGGGCGCGGTGCCCACAGGGTCGAATGCAACAGGATTAGGAAAACTGAAAACAGATCCTTTGATCGGTGGGAATTGGAATGGACCTTACGTTGGTGCAAGCTTCAGCGACAACCCTGACGATTATCTCACTGATGCTTACGGTCAGGCGTACGAATATGATCCCACTGCATTGACAATTTACAGTCCCGGCGCCGACATAACCCTGACTTTCGCATCGGACATAAACAACTTGACAAATAAAACGATAACTCTCCTGATCAAGGATGTTGACGGTGATCCGATTCCTGCGGACACAAGCAGCTTTACCATTGTTTTGACATTGCAGACATCTTCTGTTGTAGGTACGGTAACGGGAGCCGTGGTTCCGGCAAGCGGGTTTGTGCAGCTAACGGGCATTCCGATGGGAAATCACATACTTGTAGTTTCATATCCGGGTTTGCCAAGCGTCATCAAAAGAGTTTCAGTCGATCCGAGTTTTACGTTAGCGCCGATTAATGTGGTTTTTACCTTTCCGTAAATGAAGCCGTCTCAATAGATAATTTAGAATAGATTTATATAAAAAAACGTCACTCAAATGCAATAAAACAAAATATTTGTTAATCATATTGGGGTGAAAATAATGAAAAAGTTAATTCGTAGTCAAAACGGTTTTACTTTTGTCCAGGTATTGATTTCAGTAGTCGTGCTGGCTATTGCGGCAACGGTTGCGCTTAAAGTAAGCACCCAGGGGACTACTGAGGCAAAAATAATTGAGTCAATCGAGGAAATCCTTGATTTGCAGCGGGCAATATATGGAGATACGCGTCTTGCGGATCAGACAGATTTTGGATTTGTGGGCGATCTCGGTAGACTTCCGACCAGCTTAGAGGAACTTATCGAAAATATCAACGACGACCCGTTATGGGACGGACCTTATGTTGAATCGGATTTTACTGATGAGGATTTTGCAGCATTATTGGATGCATGGGGTAATCTCTATGATTATGACAATACATCAGGACAGATTACTATAGCCCCGGAATCGGTAGGCGACGAACCGATACTTATACCGGAGCAAATTACGGACGTCGATAAAATTCTCTATGGGAATATCCAGGGAAGCCTGCGGGATATGTTCGATAACCAGCCGAAGATCGGGGACCGTAAACACATCCTGATTTGGATGGAACCGATTTTTGACGAGAATAATTGGCCGGAACTTATACAGAATATTGAAAGAGACAAACTCATATTTCATTTTGAACGGTCCTGGCATAATCATCATTCTGCTTGGAACGTGCTGCACTGGTTTAGCGAATCGACAGACAGGGGACGCGACCATTGGAAAACTGATTGGGAATGGAGAGACGAGGATGAGAATGATGACGATGACGACCACGAAGACGAATTTGACAATGAAGGAAAGAAAAACCGGTTCGACGAGCATTTTCCGGATTATTGGAAGCACTTTGTTCATGAGCATGAATTCGACCAGGATTTCCTGAGCATCAAAGTCTTTATTCATCCGGATAAGCAGGGAAATTACAGTCTTGAAAAAATTCCTATCAGACCATATATTATAACCGCTTACCATGATAAACTCGAAATGTCTGTCAAACAGTATGTCATTATCAGACCGAACCGGACAGCCGGTGTATCGTTTAAATTTAATGACATATTTCCGGGTTACCATGTGGTTGAAGACGAAGAAGAGAACGGCTCGGAAGACATTTCTCCTATGGCTGACAGGCTGGAGGTGGAAAGTGCTTTCAT
>JADFON010000401.1 GCA_022562855.1 Candidatus Zhuqueibacterota bacterium
TCGAATTCCTGTCCGGACACTAACGGGGCGGCAAGTTGAACATAGAGGAGGTTTTCATTATGTTCAAACGAAGTGACATTTTCTCCGGTCACAGAGCTGACTGCTAACCCATTGCTTAAATCGAGGACTACCGATTGCAGACTGCTTACAACGCTTGTTCCTTTTATGTTCACATTACCGGTGACCGTTTGTCGAACCGGGTCAACAGCAATGTCCAACCCGTACCATGTCACATCGTACTGCCTCTGTTGTTCAATTTTCTCCGGGTCCTCCGCATTCTTCATTACCAAGAAATTTTCAAACCGCTTTTGCTCCGATTTTCTGAAGTCATGAAAATTTTCTGGTATAGTGTAATTGGATTGGCTGAATAAGACGCCGGGAACCACTATCAGCGCAGCCGCAAAAACCGATACAATTTTAGAAACGGACTTTAGCATAATAAAAATGGATTTAATCTTCTCTGTCTTAGGGGATCAGCCTCCGGCAGAAAGTACCTCGACAAGCAGTTCCACCGCGCGGTTCGAGGCTCCCGGTTCACCCAGTAACGACCTGGTTTTGTTTAGAATTTTCCTGGTTTCCCGATAAGTTTTTTCATCGGATAGCAGGGCGCCGACTTCACGGCAAATATTTTGTTCATTAACATTATCTTGAACAAGTTCCGGAACGATTTTGCTCCCGTGAACAATATTTACCAGACCGATGTAGGGAAGCGAGACCATTCTTTTTGCAACAAAATAAGTAAAAGCAGCCATTTTATAAACGATTACCATAGGCGTCCCTGCGATAGCGGTTTCCAATGTTGCAGTTCCCGACGAAACTACGACAACACTGCTGTGATGCATAATGTCGTAAACGTCCTCACTTAACAACACGCTTTGACCGGACAGTGTGAAGATTGCGTTATAGGTATCTTCCGGTATATTGGTCGCTTTCCCAATAATGACCTGGATGTTTTTCATTTCTGTTCGAAGTTTATCCATTGCTTTGAGCATTTCCGGTAAATGCCTGACGATCTCCTGGTGCCTGCTTCCCGGAAGAAGCCCTATAACCGGATTTTCAGGGTTGAAACCGTGTTTTTTAAAAAAGTCCTCTTTTGATAACGACGGTTTGACCGTATCGAGAAGCGGATGTCCGACAAATTTCACTTTTAATCCGGTTTCTTTGTACAATTCTTTTTCAAATGGAAAAACCACCGCCATTGCATCACAATACTTTGCGATTGTATGTATTCTTTTCTTTCTCCATGCCCAAACTTGCGGTGAAATGTAATACATAATCTTTATCCGGTTTTCGAACCGTCGCCGGATCTTTCGGGCTAACCGGATATTGAAATCGGGATAATCAATAAGAATAACAGCATCGGGTTTTCGTTGTACTGTTTCTTCGATCAGTGTGTGGAATACTTTTCTGAGAAAGGGGAGATGTTTGATGACCTCCGCAATACCGAGAATCGCCATCCTGTCGATAGAATAGAGAAGTTCCATTCCTTCTTTACGCATCAGTTCACCGCCAATTCCATATACCGAACAACCCGGATATTCCTTCTTCAGCGAACAAATAAATCCTGCGCCGTGCGTGTCACCGGATGCCTCTCCGGCAATTATTAGAAATGTTTTGCTTATTCTTTTTTTATGCGGGATTTCTGACATAATCTTAAACGTGATAAATCTGTTTGAACCGGTTACAATAATATGACAAATTTTCAGACAAAATCAACGCGGATTTCTTTTGTTGCTCATCAATTAATAAGAAGACATTGCTTTTTTCCGTAGTATTAATTGACGTTCAAGGGTATAGTTTTTGCATTAATTTGAGTTAGAAATACAAATAAAAAACAGTTTGTGTCATTTACTCTTGAAATCATTGAATAAAAATTAAATATGAGAATTTTTTTACAATATTTGATAATATCGAAGTAGAAATATTGTATATAAGTTTTCGTTAAAAATTACCTTTTTCCTTTTTTGGTTCCATTTCTGTTTGCGTGGTAGACATTCCATAAAGATTATTTATTAGGATTTATTAAATATATTGAGAAGCTGTGAACTGTTGCATGTCAAAGGATCCGCAAATATGAGAAACTTTGGTTTGTCGGTTGGATAGATATCAAGTTTTTGGATCAAATCGGTTGGCTGAATCATAGTTTTCAAATCTTCCGGAAATATAGAAAAAGGGGTAATGTCTACACCGGGTAAGTGCATGGCCATGACAGAAATGGCAGGTTTCATTTTTCGACTACATCCGCACCCTTGAGGATCGTCAATCCTGACGGGCAGGAAGAACTATATTACTGTGGGAACGTCTCATACGGTTTGAAAGGTAATAACGGTCATCTTTATCTGATCGATAAAGACGGGGTTTTTGTCCAGGATTTGACAACCGCCGACACAGGCTCGGACAGGGACTACACCCGTATAGTCGGAATAACCGATATAAACCGAGACAGAACGCATGAAATAGTCACCTATTAGGGTGACGCTTATGGCGGCGGATACGCGGTTCTGACAGTGAAATTCGATACTTTCGGCAATCCTTTTCTTGTGCAAATACTCAGCCTGTTGACAATAAGAGGATAACTATTTTCAGATACGGTATTAACTCTTAATCGCCTCGTAAGTCTGTTTGTCTATTCTAGGCCC
>JADFON010000402.1 GCA_022562855.1 Candidatus Zhuqueibacterota bacterium
ATATTCGTGGGTTTTATTTGTCAACAATTTCTTGTTATTCCATATTATAAAATTTATTTTATGTAATAAACACAACAAGATTATTAAAACTTTGGGCGTTATAAAATGCAACGTAAAGAATATCGCCCTCTACCCACAAATTATGTGAACCGGATTCGGGAACTGCGTATTTAGCGACTTCTTCAGGATTCGACGGGTCGGTCATATCGGCGAAATGGATCCATCCCCTGGCAATTGAAGGAGTAGGAGGGTCCTGTCTGTATCCGGCGACCGTAAACGATTCGTCTCCGGCAAGTATATAGAATTTATCGGTAGACTGACTCTTAAATGGAAATGCCGCATGATTCCAACCGCTTGGATACTTGAAATTTGCAAATGGTACGGGATTTGAGGGCGATCCTGCTAATTGCATTGGAAGGTTAAATTCAGGGTTACGGGCTTCAAATTCTTTTCTGAATTCCTCTCCGCCCCCGACATCAACCAACTGTACTCCGTTATTCCAGTTTGATGAATAGGCTATACCATCTTGTACCCAAACGTCATGAATACCTACTCTTCCGGGAGCATCCAGTTGAAATCTGCTCACACGATAAGGTTTTGTCGGGTCTTCAATATTGATAATATCATAGCGGGCGCCATTATTGACAGCATATACATGGTTGTCAAAAATAAAGACATTGTGTACACCGCCGGTCAATTCATCGTCAAACACTGAAAGTATTTTTACATCTCTTGGATTTGAAACATCAAGTATGACAATGCCGTTGCGTCTGTTGGATGCGCCCTCACGGCTGATTACGGCAATTCTGCCGTCTTCAGATACTTTGACATCGTTAACGGTCCTCGCGTCTACCGTGATGACATCGATTATTTCCATATTTGCCGGATCGGTCACATCCCAGAAATATGCCTCACCGTTTGCGCTGTGCGTTCCGGTGACGGCATAATCTCTTCCGTCTACACCTTCCCAAATCCAGAGGTCTGATGTCCAAACATTAAATACTTCTCCATGTCCGACTAATTCAAGTCTCTGGTTAAGATTGCGTGACTTGATCTCAACAGTGATCCGGTCGGAATGAGCCCCGGATGTAGCGGTGATAGTATAAAGACCGGGTGTTTCAGCTACGAATCTGCCGTCTTGTTTGATCTCTCCGGCAGGAACGGCGATTTCTCCTGCACCGGGTGCAATCGTTTTTGGCGCCTTTCCGGTAAATGTATATTCCACCGGTGCGTCAAAAACAGCCTGACCCGAACTATTTTGAGGTGTTGCGTTAAAGTGAAATACATCTCCGGTACGTGCTTCAACCATGTCGCTTGTCAGTTCAACACGTCTAATCGGATTGTCTACGATCCTTACACTCAAAGTCGAGGTGATGTCTTCGGCTCTTGCTGTTAACGTTACTGTGCCTTTACCGCGTGCGGTTAAATTACCATAATTATCTATTGTGGCTATATTGGAGTTACTGCTGCTCAAGCGGACGCTAACTTCGGTTCTGAGCATATCGGCAGCATCATAAACTTCAGTCAGATAGTTGAGGTTCGTACCTTCATAAACATTTTCAGGAGGATCTACAAATGTAATTCTAACCAGGGGCGGAAAGGCGACCTCGAGCGGCATTGCTGTTTGAATCAATTCCGCTCCGGGATCAGCTGCTCGACGTGCAAACTGAGCGGAAAGCATAAACGATCCGGCATTGATCGCTCTTAACTGGGTTTCAAGAACTCCACCGGTCTCTGAGCCGCGAGTCGATATATCGATCGCGCCCCGGGCTGCGCGTGTAGCGCCTGATATTCTAAGCGTAAACGGGATATTCTGAACAACACCATTTTCATCTACCAATTCTATTTTAACAGTTTTGACTTCTCCTATTTCGAGAATCATCGAAGATGGAGTGAATTTGAACTGTATTTTCTTTTCTGAAGTAACTTGTGCCCAAAGAGACGAGCTGATCAAAACTAATGAAAGCATCAATAAGCCTGTCTTAAACATGGACGTATTTTTGAAACTGCTCATGCTTCCTCCTGAAATAGTGTGTAATTATTTTATTGATTTAAAAGGATATTGATATTAGTACAGTTTATCGTGTCGGTATAATCAAAGAATTTTAAAAAACATCTGGAAATGCACAGATACTTCTACAGGAAAATTGCAAAAATCAAAGTGGAATAACGGTATTCAGAGTCGATAATGGTTAAAAAAACTATTTTTTTGTACTCTGATATGTTGACAATGCGAATACAATAACTCTGAATTTAAAATTTAAAATGGTAAATAGTCAAGATATTTCTTCGCAAAATATTCCGGGTTTGTTTGTTCTATACTCCCTTTACAGAAAATATACTATTATTTTGCTTGACTATTCACTTAATGATATCGCATAATAGGTAATTATTTATTACATATCACGGCAGCAAAAATAATAACTTCGAATGTATTTTTAAATTTGGGGGGATTTTTTTTAGCAGGGGTAATTATTTCAACGGAATCTCCCTCTTTTAAAAAATGATGCACAGAAGTACTTTGGCCATTTACCGTGACATTATTCTGTTCAATAAGTTTTTTGATTTGCTTTTTGTTGAAACAGAAGTTCTATTACCATTAGAATAATAAACTAACTGATAATAAGGTGATCTT
>JADFON010000027.1 GCA_022562855.1 Candidatus Zhuqueibacterota bacterium
TGCTCTACGGTTTTTCGTTTGTATACGGGATAACCGGCAGCGCTAATTTATATGGAATCCGCGAGTATTTATTGCAATTTCCTGCAGACAATCTCATGATTTTTATGTCTATGCTTTTCATTCTGGCAGGAATCGGATACAAGATAACTATGGTTCCGTTTCATTTCTGGTGTCCCGACGTTTACGAAGGCGCCCCCACACCTGTAACGGCGTTTTTTTCCGTGGGACCAAAAGTAGCCGGTATTGCACTGCTGATCCGGTTTTTATATGCAGGATTATCCGAGCAGCTCAGCGGGGTTACGAATACCTGGGTGCCCGTTATCGGTGTCGATATTGCATTATTGCTGGCAATCCTGTCCGCGGTGACCATGACGCTTGGGAATTTGGCTGCCCTTGGTCAGAAAAATATTAAGAGACTGCTTGCCTATTCCAGTATCGCCCATGCAGGTTATATCCTTATGGGATTTACGATATTTTCAAGCGAGGGAGTTTATGCAGTTTTGTTTTATGTCGTAACGTACCTGTTTATGAACTTCGGGGCATTTATCGTGGTCGATGCTATTGCTATTCGGTTAAAGAGTGAGGATATAGAAAAATACCGGGGTCTCGGAACACGGGCGCCGTTTATGGCGTTTTCTCTTACGATTTTTCTTATAGCCCTTACCGGTCTGCCGCCAACTGCGGGATTTATCGGTAAACTTCTTATATTTGCTTCGGTGATCGATAAACAGCTTTACTGGCTGGCGGTGGTTGGTGTGCTGAACACAGCGGTCTCATTATATTATTACTTCAGGATACCCAAAGCCATGTATTTTAAAGAAGTTTCGAAGGATGACGACTCAACGCTTGTAGTTTCGAGAATGCATACGGTTTTGGTAGCGGTTATGCTCTTCCTGACACTATACTTTGGATTGTTTTGGGAGCCATTAAGGGACTGGACAACATTTGGAATAAATTTCATGTTGAGCGCTAATTAATAAAGTAATTTTTGCTTCAATTTTATCTTGTAAATTATTATTCAATTTGTTAGATTGTGACAGCAAATTTCATTTAATCTTAATTGTGAGGGTATGACGATGACGTATATTGTAGGGGAGCCTTGTGTAGCCTGTAAATATGGCGATTGTGTGGACGTATGTCCTGTTGATTGCTTTTATCAGGATGAAGACACGTTGTATATTAACCCGGATGAATGTATTGACTGCGATGCGTGCGTTCCGGAGTGTCCGGTAGATGCGATTTTCCCCGAAGAGGAAGACCCGATCTACGATGAATCCGATTGTAAACACGATAAACAGTATTATGTTGATTTGAATTACAAATACGATTATGACACTGCCGAACCGGTAACAAGTGCAGACGACGTAAATCATGGTCCAAATTGGGATGCTTCTGTAGCACGCGACTAAGAACAGCATTCAAGTCTTATAATTCAACCGTAAAAATATATAAAACCCCGCTATTAATCAAAATGGCGGGGTTTTATTGGTTACCGGCGTTATAACGGCAGTTTTTGTTATCATCATAGTCGTGCCGTCTGAATAGTTACATTACAATCATATCAAGTAATTCCAGGATCTTCAGGTGATTTATCACACCCTGCAGGTCGGTAGTTCCCCGGTACTGGACATCAAGCATTTTCTTTATATCCAGTGCGCTATTTTTCCCGTTTATGAGCAGATTTATCTCATTGACGTTAGCTCCGTTTCTTGGATACTTTGACATTTCATCCCCAAGCCTCTGCTCTGCCATCTGGTTAGAGAACGTTTTCAAACTTTCATTTGGCTTGGCGACCATGTTCGATCCTTCTTTTTCCAGACCGGTCAACGCTATCTCAACAGGTTGAATGCCAAGATTATCAGCAGTAATTTCCATGTATGCGTCAAAAACCCGTAAATTCACATCTTTTGCGTCATCTATGGTTTTCTGAAGATCATCGACATAATTATTCATTGATTTACTATCCGACATCAACTCCAGGGTTGTTTCTAACGTCGCTTTTTCATTAATTGCAGCCGCTTCAATATAACCGCGTGCTTTCAGGAATGAACGGTTAAAATCAGGGACTCCGGCTAAAGAAAGCTCCTCCATCGCCCTTGCAAGTTGATGTGCGATACGGTTCATTCCGTTGCTTGACACTTCACCCGCAATTTTTGCCGCCATATTATCGTCTGCCGAAGCGATCGTATATGCCGCCGCGAGTGAAACGAATGCCGCCCGTTTGAGTTGTGTCGGATCGGCTTTATCGGGTCTGTCACCCGACGTATGGTACCACTGGTCGGGCCAGGTGATCATCAAGACTCCGGGTACCCGGACGCCCAATGCATTAAACACTTCATGGTCGGATGAGCCATAGTGAGTTTCAACAGACCAGTAGAACGGTTCCCGTGATCCGGTCGGGGCGACTATCGGTTTCAGTATCCTTTGACCCCTGCGATTTTGAAGTATTTCCCTGTTTGTCTGCCCAACAAACCGGAGATAATTTTCTACCACATCATTTATGTAATGGGGATTCCCATACGTTGTGCGCATCACGGAATAGGTCGAATAGTTTTTTGTCAGCCATGCTCCCACCATATCCATGTTGATGTTGCAGAGTGTCCTGCTCATAATTTCCGGGTTAGCCGCAACCCAGGGTCGTGAACCGGAGAATTCTGGTATCCATAGAAACCTGATGGTACGTTTGGGTCTGGGGAGTCTCCCTTCATTGATAAGTGTATTCAAGGTTCTGGCGATTTCCAGGATAACCGAACTGCCGGAAATATCGTCGTTCGCACCCTGTTTAGCATAACCTTCGAATAGATGGGCGGAAAGTATTATTTCATCGGCGTTTGGATCGGTTCCCTGAATATAGCCGGTCGGATCCTGTATTTCAAAAGGCACCATTTGTGCCTCAATCGTTACGTTCACCCTGATGTTTTCTCCCCTTAAGAGCCGGTCTTTTAACGGATATCCGTCAATCGGCGGAATTGTAAATCCGAACTTTGCATTATCCCCGGGTGTAACGCTTGCCCACTGGATTTGAGTAGGATCGAATGTCGGACGGGGTGAGTAAACAGAAATGACGCCTACGGCGCCAAAATTATCCGCCTGACGGATCAAATTCCCGACCGGGGCGTACGATACTGCAATCTTACCTTGCACATCGACTCCTTCAAAGTCCTGCGCTCTTCCTTCGCCAACCCAGACCAGGTCTGTAGTGACATCCGCACTTTGGCTGTTCCTTGCAAGCATTGCCGGAACTTCATCAAAGTCGGCAAGTTTCTGCCGTCTTGGGCTGACCTCCCAGATTTCCCCTTTTGTCACATCGAAAGTTGTGCCTCCCGGAAACCTGTCGATTCTTGCCCCGGCTATACCGTATTCCCTGAGCTTGCCCAGAACATATTCCGCCTCCCAGAACGTTCCTGAATATTCGCTTTCGGGTCTGTTCCTGTTGTAGCCCGCCATTTCGATCATATGGCTCATAGCAGTTTCCCCGGAAAGCTCACCGATAATCTCATCCACCAGGTTTTCCGGTAGAAAACTCCACGGCATCCACGGCGTCATTTGTGCGGTGGCTGGACCACAGAAAATCGCAACTATTGCGATCGTGGTCAAAACTGTTTTACATTTCATAATTTGTCTCCTCTCGATTAAAATTTGCAGGTAAAAAGAATTTTTTTTGGAGTCTTTTGATATTCAAACTGCCAACCTGTTAATATGACTAAAAAAGGCTATTCTATAAATTGAAAAGTTGATAACGCTGTCAAAATTTGCGGGAGCGTGTGGGAATCGAACCCACCTTCGCTGTCTGACAGCGAACATCGGTTTTGAAGACCGTGACCAGCACCAGCCATGCAGCCGCTCCCAATAGAAAAGTGTGAAATATTATACATATTTTATTCAAAATATAAAAGTTATTTTTCCATCTTTACACTGGAAATAAAGATTAATGAGGATATTTTCCACAAAAAGAGCAAGTTTTGTCTGCTGGGTTTCTTTGTCGAGAAGGTAAGTGTAAAGTGTTGACTTACTTTTACAATTTAAGTATATTTACCTTAATTAAAAATATTAAAAATCCTACGGCAATTTCTTCAGATTATAAGCCACTGTATTCTAAATATAATCCTCCGGTAATTCGTCCGCTGGATGAGGATAAAATGAAATTGAGCAGCAAAAAAGCGCCGATTTTTTATTTGCTTTCAAGCCTGTTAATTTCTCTCTTATTACTTAAGCCCGCTTCAGCGCAAACCAAAACCGCAACCGGAATCAGCCGCCCTGAGTATCACAAAATAAACGAACAACAAGTAGTCAGCCAACAGTTTTCACAAAGGGAACTTTGGGAACATATTGTTTCGTTTCCGGGGGACCTTTTATTCGTGCCGATAAGGATATTCTTCTTTGGGGTAAAACAGACAATACAATTTGCCGATGAATCGAATCTCTTTAAGAAATTGAACGATCTGTTGACAGCAGACGATGGGAGCTGGGCAATCATGCCTTCCTATTCTTCCAGAACGGGAGGAGGATTAGATTATTTTCATTTTGTATCGGATACGTTAACCAGATTAACCTTTTCGGTATCCGCAGGATTGCGGAGGAGACAGGGTTACCGTTTGGGCTATGAGGGAGTTACCTTATTTGAAGGAAGGGCTGCTGCGGAATTCGAGGTGAGATATAGACTATATTCGGATGAAAGGTTTTACGGAATCGGACCGGATTCGAATTTCGATAATGAAACCAATTACGCTCATGAACAGGTTTCGGTATCTGCTTCCGTATCGTCAAAGCTGGATGAAAATATTTCTTTTAACGGTGAAGCCGTAGTTGAAAGAAATAATATCCTGGGCGGCAGAAATTCCGCAACTCCATCAACAACAACCATATACCGGGATACCGGATTGCCGGGAATGGTAACAGGATTGAAATTTACCCGCTTGAATCTCGAAATTATCCATGATTACCGCAATAATCGCGGCAGAACTACCAATGGCGGAATAAACCGGGTCAGGCTGGGTATCGTAAACGAAATCGACGGAGACAAATTTGGTTTCTGGCAGATTTCCCTCGATACCCGGAAATACTTTCATTTATTCTATAACCGCGTCCTGGTGGTAAGGGCGCATGGAACCTTTACAGAACCTTTTTTAAACCGTTCGATACCGTTCTACTATCTGAGTGACCTGGGACACCAGGAGACAATCAGGGGCTTCAGAAGGGGAAGATTCAGGGACAGGGACATGGCATTCGCTTCGGTGGAATACCGTTTCCCTGTTGCGCCGGCTCTTGATTCGTTTATATTTCTCGATGCCGGTCAGGTGGCTAAAAATCTTGTCAAGGATTTTTCAACCGCCGATCTGCAGTACGGTTACGGATGGGGCGTCAACATATTTAGCGAGAACCGTCTTGCCGCTCAATTTGTCATAGGAAAGAGTACCGACGGCTTCAGGGTTTATTTCAATTTCAACAAGGTATTTTAAGGTGCAAAGTTTTCGATCAAATATACTCAATCCGCATTATTCCGGTGCGTCCGGCTCAGGATTAGTGAACTTAATGGCATTGTTGATGTTTTGCCTGTTACTATCATGCAGTGGTTCTAACCAATTCATAGCGCCTCAACCGCCTCCCGATGACATGCAGAATATTCCGCTGCCTCAAGAAAGGGAAATATACATAATTACGGACGGATTTGACAAACAGATAGTTGATAAAATCGGGGGGCTTCTTGATTTTTCCTATCAACTGAGAAAACTATTTGGAAAACCCAGAGAAGCGGCAAATGTCGATGCATTCGATGAAGTCTACAATTCTTCGTGGTTTACCAACAGGAATGCGACAAAAGAGATGTCAATCGAGGAAATTGCGCGCGGAGCCGACACAGGCGCCGGTCCCGACGTTTCGGGCACCTGGTTGATAGTCAGCGCGAAAAACCAGGGTGTGACGCCTGGATTTGTAATCGTAGACAGCAGGGGAGTCGGTTATGTAATAAAGTTCGATCCTCCGGGCTATCCCGAACTTGCAAGCGGCGCCGAAGCAGTATCGACAAAATTATTCTATGCAGCCGGATATTTCACTGCCGAGAATTATATTACTGTATTCGACCCAAAAAATCTCGTTGTAGGAGAGGACGTTGAAATAACCGATGAACGGGGTCGTGAACGATATATGACTGAAGAGGACCTGCAAGTTATTTTACAGAGAATCCAGATAGGAGAAGACGGAAAAATTAGGGCGCTGGCAAGCAAATTTATCGTGGGAGAGGGTATCGGTCCTTTCCGTTATAAAAAAACCCGTAAAGATGATCCCAATGATCTAATTCCTCATGAAGACCGAAGGGAGCTTCGAGGATTACGGGTAATGGCGTCCTGGCTCAATCATTTTGACACAAAAGCAAACAATTCATACGATGCGTGGGTCACCGAAGGAAATGTGAGTTTTGTGAAACATTATCTTCTTGATTTCGGCTCGACTTTAGGAAGTATTTCCAGGGGTCCCATGCCGTACCATGTCGGGCATGAAAACTGGGTAGACCCGACGGCTATTTTCAGAAAGAACCTGACATTGGGATTGCTGGTCGATGATTATGAAAAATTCTATGAGGTAAAATATCCCTCGATTGGTTTTTTTACACCGGTTAGCTTTCATCCTCAGAAGTATAAATTTATTTTTCCCAATCCTGCATTTAATAACATGACCGACCGCGATGGATTCTGGGGAGCTAAACTGGTAATGTCGTTTACCGATGAACAGATCGAAGCGGCGGTAAGGCAGGGACATTATTCAAACCCGGACGCCGCAGCATATCTTGTAAGCGTATTAAAGGAACGGAGAGATATAGTCGGGAGGTACTGGTACGGCAGGGTAAATCCTATCGATAACTTTGAGGTGATACCCGAATCAAGCGGACGACAATCTATAAAGTTTGAGAACCTGGCGGTGAAGAATAGATTAGCAGGAGCCCAGTCTTCGAATTACCGGTATTCGATTCGATTTGGAGACCGTGAATTAGTAACAAACAGGGAAACCGGGGGCGAGACGGTCATTCCGCTGCCGGATTTTCAGAATAATTCCGGCATGTATAGAGCTGCAGACGCAGAAAATCCAATAATTGTATCGATTCAAACACAACGAAACGGGGGAAAATGGAGTAAGGCGGTAAAGGTTTTCTTGCAGCCGGGCATTAATGGCAACAGCTTGACGCTTTTGGGAATCAAACGATAGGATTGAGGAAGACCAGTTGAATTTCACTTTCAAATACCCTGATAAGATAAAATTAATCGCATACTGTTTATTGATTTGCATTTTTTTTGCTTGTGCCCAAAGAGGTCTTCTCAGTGACGATTATCCCGATATTGCCGGTACTCCAAAGCTGCCGCCGGATGAATACTATAACGAAAACCCCACTTTTATTGCTTTTGCCGATTCGCGACCGGGATGGAAGGCTCTCGAGAAGTTTTTAAAACCGGATAATTGGTTTACCTGGAAAATGCTGCTCTTTCCGTTCTATGAGATTTATTGGATTTGGAATGGATTTATCGGTGGTATAGAAGCGTTGAGAGGCGATACCGAATTCGGGAAAAAAGAAAGAATCTTAGTTAGACAGGCAATCTACAATGAGGCAAAGCGGTCCGGCGCCGATTTCCTCCTTTCAAGCGAATTTGTATACGACGGTAGATATCCCCATGAATGGCTCCGGTTTTTGAAAGAAATCGAAGAGCATCCACTGCTCAATGACATTCCGCTTCTTCCCGTGATTGGTAATCACGATTTTTACGGCGATACTGAATTCGGAAAGCGCAATTATGAATATGTGTTTGATTATCCACCGTTTTATACGCTGGAATTTCCCGATATGGTGCTTATAGTCGTAAATTCCGGGATATTGTTGGACCAGAATCAATTGATAGATGATGATGAACAAGACGCTTTGTTCAGCAGGTGGTATGTTTCCGATGACGGTAATCCGGAAAAATCCTGGCTTGAAAATGTATTGATTAATACAGACAAAACCTTTACAATACTTTCCATGCACCATACCCTGATCTCTTCGGGAATACATCACTCTGATTGGGATAATACCGATAACGGAAGGAATCTTCACGAGAAAAGACAAAAACTAATTGCTTTGCTTAAGGAATATGGTGTTCAGCTTATTCTGAGCGGACATGAGCATCATTACGAGCATTATGTTCTCAATTATCAAAAAGAAGGTAAACAAGAAATGCACTTTGTTGTCGGCGGCGGCGGCGGCGTACCGCTCAGAAATATCCCCGATCAAACCGTAATCGACCGTTACCTCACCGAATACTCGAACAATGGGTTCGACGTTGAGCAGGTGAAATTGGAAAAAATATTTAATTACTCATTAGTTGAAGTCGAAGCCGAACGCGTGACGGTTAAGACTTACCGGGTGCCGATATCGGGTGAAAATGCAGTAATCCTTGTAGAAGAATTCATTATAAACAAATAGAATTACTTTTTAGCATGAGAAATTTTCTCGAAAGAACATTGAATATTCGTAAAGGCGAAGCAGCCGTAACGCTGTTAATGCTCGGCTATATTTTCCTTGTATTATGTATATATTACTTATTGAAACCGGCAAGGGATGCGCTGTTTCTTGGCGATAAGTCCTGGACCGACCTTCCCTATGTTTTTATACTTATTGGGATTGTGGCAGTCCCGGTCAATTTCCTGCATGCTGCTGCAAGCAGAAAATTTCGTCTGAATAAGCTGATCATAATAACTTTTTTGATCCTGGCGTCAAATCTTATCCTGATCCGGTTGATAATGAATTATGAATTTGCCTGGACTGCCTATGTTTTTTATATATGGGTGAGTATTTACGGAGTATTGGTAACTTCACAATTCTGGCTGTTCGCAAATGCGATTTTTACACCGCCGCAGGCAAAACGGCTTTTTGTTCTTTTTGGCTTTGGAGCTATAATAGGAGCGTTCGCAGGAGGTGAGATTACTAACATTCTGTCAGATTTTATGTCGGGACCAAATCTTCTCTTCGTGTGTATGGGGCTTTTATTGCTTTGTATCGTTTTGGTATACGCTATCACGCTATTGAAGCGAAAAGATCTGGAAGAAAGACCTGCGGGTTCACGAAATAAAGAAAAACCGAAAGAGAGTTTCGCTCAAGTAATCGAGTCCATTAAGAGTTCCCGTCACCTTTTATTAATCGTCGGCATTATCGGGATGACAATGGCGACTGCTTCATTCGTAGATGTTCAATTTAAAGCAACGGTACAGGCAGAATTTGCAGGCGATGTAGATGGAATGCGTGCGTTTCTCGGCGTTTTTTACGGTAGACTGAGCCTTGTATCCCTTTTGATGCAGTTGGTATTTACCCGGTTTGTCCTGAAGCGGATTGGGGTTGGGGGCATCATCATGTTTCTGCCTCTCGGGTTGATTCTCGGTTCTGCTGCTATGTTTTTGATGCCTGGCTTAATCGCAGGAGTTTTGTTAAGAGGAGCCGACGGTTCTTTGAAATACTCGATTGACAAAACGGGAAGAGAGCTTTTATTCCTGCCTGTCCCGATTGAAGTAAAAAACCGGGTGAAGATTTTTATAGACGTAATCGTTGACAGATGGGCGCGCGGTTTATCCGCCGGTTTTATTCTTCTGTTTCTGTACATTTTCGGTGAGGAAGTGAGACTGCTCAGCATTGCCGTACTGGCAATGCTCGTAATCTGGATGTTTTTTATTATCCTGATAAGAAAAGAATATGTTTTTGCGTTTAGGAAGGCTATCGACCGCAGAGACATCGACCCGGATGAATTGAGGATCAATATACAGGATGCATCGAATATTGACAGCCTGATTCGTACGGTAAAAAGTGATAACGATAAGCAAGTGTCGTATGCCCTTGACATGCTTTCTTCTGCAAAAGATGTGGAATTGACCGAACATCTCGCCCCTTTACTCAATCATGATCTAAAGAGTATTCGTCTGAAAGCGCTTACATTGTTACGGAATCAAAAAGATGATACTCTACAACCGCAAATGGAAAAACTCCTTCAGGAAAAAGACCCGGAGATTCAACTTGAGGCTATGCGGTACTTGTGCTCCCGGGCGGGTGAAAACCGAATGTCCTTGATTGAGGGATACCTGAATCAGCCGGATCCATGTTTGAAAGCTACCGCTCTTATTTGTGCATCGGAAGAAGCCGGAACAGACATCCGGAAATTTGTAAATGCAGAAACTATAGAAGCGTTGTTGCGCGAATCCGGCGATGAATCTGAATTTTGCAGGATTCAGGCTGCGCGTGCTGTAGGAAACATACACGATACTGAAACACGTTCAATATTATTGAAATTAATCGACGACAAATCGCCGGTGGTAGTTCGGGAAGCATTGAAGAGTATCGGTCGTACGCAAGACCGGGATTTTATTCCGGTTTTGATAAAAAGAATCGGAGATAAAAACTATAAGAACGATTTTCGTGAAACTATCACTGCATATGGAATAAAAGTGGTAGGCACGTTAAGCGATTATCTTTCCGATGAAACCGTTGATAAAAATGTTAGAAAACACATACCGGCAGTATTGAGTAAAATACCCGTTCAGGAATCGGTAAACGTTTTGATTGCAAACTTAAGCAAAGCCGAAACCCCTGTCAAATATTTTATATTGAAGGCGATAAACAAACTTCATGAAAATTATCCCGAATTGCGGATCAATCCGAAAAAGGTCGATTCAGTTTTCCTGGACGAAACAAAAACGTATTATGAAATATTGCAGATACTGCATTTACATAAGAATGACAATGGTAATGAGGCTGCGGCTTTGCTGAGAAAGGCTCTTGAAGAGGAATTGGATCACAATCTGGAGCAGATATTTCGTGTTCTCGGTCTTAAATACCATTGGAAGGATATCCTACTCGCATACCTGGGAATAACAAGCGATAGAGCCGTGCTCAGGGACAATGCAATCGAGTACTTAGACAATATTCTTGGAATAGACCACAAGAAATACCTTCTTCCGTTACTTGACCGCGGCGCTGATGAAATTGCGATAAAGCATGGTCGAAGCATGTTTGCAATTAAAGAAATGACCATGGGAGACTCGATAGAGTATCTTATTCTGAGTAATAATGCCTGGTTGAAAACATGCGCTATTTATTATTTGAAAGACCATAAAGTGGATAACTTCGAAAGTCTGAAAGCGCAGATTGTTGAATCGATCAACGATGCAAATCCGTTTGTAAGCGAAACTGCAAAACTTGTATCCGGAGAAATAAACAAACTAAATTAAATACCGGATTCGAAAATAATTGTTTTGATTATTCCACAAAAGAGGTAACGACGCTATGCTGACAGCAATTGAAAAAGTCATATTTTTGCAAAACGTAGACATATTTACCGAAGTCCCGACCGAACATCTCGCCTATCTTGCTGCAATATCCGAAGAGGTTCGGTTTCTTACAAAAGATGACATTTATAAAGAGAATGACGCGGCGGATTCGCTCTACGTGGTAATGGACGGAAAGATAAAACTTCACCGGGACGGAGATGAAATAACGGTCGCCGGACCGAATGAAGCATTTGGAACATGGGCGCTGTTCGATGAGAAACACAGGGTAGCAACGGCAACCGCGGTCGAGGATTCCAAGCTGCTCAGGATAGACAGGGAAGATTTTTATGACATTCTGACAGACCATGTTCAGATAATTGAAGGAATTTTCAAAACATTGGTAACAAAGCTTCGGGGAATGCTCGACCGTGTCAGCAGCGGTTTTCCTAAGAAAGACGTGAAAGAATAAATTAACCCGTTGTGCTATTTATTTCTAAAGTGATTAATGCCAATTATTATCTTTTATCATAATAACTAATACAATTGTTATTGCCGCTTCACCTTCCTGTCATTCCCGCGCAGGCGGGAATCTCTGCGGTAAATCTACATCCGTAGTGGTTTTTGTTCCGCAGAGATTGCCCCTAACGGGACAATGACAGCACTACGAATAACAGCGAAGATTATCGGGAATCAAGTCAATGCATTTCTTTGAATGCTATCTGGATTTCGTGTACCCAATAAAAGGGACCACATAGTGGCAGGCCCAATTACGGGGCAGGCACTCCCGCTTGCCGGGACGGGATGACATTTTTATTATGTATTTAATTAGCACATCGGGTTATAGTATTAATTGTCAAATTTCAATTTCCTTCAATTATTTTCTCCGCTAAAAAACAGTTATTGAAATGGTGGCAATTGCCGGCTTTGGCGGCGTTTGACTATCTTTCACACGGACATTGAACAAAAATTCTCCCGACTGTGA
>JADFON010000403.1 GCA_022562855.1 Candidatus Zhuqueibacterota bacterium
CTCCGGTTAACAACTGGAAGGAACTTCGCAGGTACGAGGAATCGGTGATAGAAAGCGAACCCCTTGTTTTTCCGTGAAACGAATTGTGGGCAAAAATAAACTTGCTTTTTGCGGGACCCTGGTATTTTTCAACCATCTTCATGGCTCCCTCAATCGCCTCGGAACCCGAATTACAGAGGAGGGAATAATCGAGATCGCCCGGACATATTGCAGCGAGATTCTTTGACAGGGCTGCGGCATATTGAGAATAAAACCCCATCCCAATTTCGTGCCGCTCTTCTTCCTGGAATTTTTTGCGCGCAGCTAAAATGCGGGGATGATTGTGACCCAAACCGACAGAGCCGAAGCCGCCCATCAAATCAAGTATTTTATTTCCTTCACGGTCGAAATAATAGACTCCCGAAGCCCGGGTAATTAGTTTTTTGTTAAAGCCGAGAATCTTAAAATATTTTGTCTGACCGGGATTGATGTGGTCGGTGTAAATTTTCTCAATTTCTTTTGTGCCAAGTCGATCAATATCCTCAATCGTCAGCAAATTCGGTTTGACGATGTTCATTTGTAAATGCTCCCAAATTCGTTACCGGTTCTATATTAGAATAGATTTATGTATCTTACTATCGACATTACTAATTGTTCATTTTAATAAAATCAAGAAATAATTCCTATTAAAAATCCTATAGCTAAATTTATTCGCTTGCCAAATGTGAACATTTTTTGTACTATTTATGCAACAAACATAAATAGACGAATCCAAATTATAAATTGATTGGACAGATTATGCCAAAGATAGCAGTAGCCGGAGCCTGCGGATTTCTTGGATCGCATATTATTGAAAACCTAATGAAGAATAATACTAACGAGCTTGTCGGGCTTGTACGTTCGACCAGCAAACGCGAAAATCTATCGAATACATCGGATGTTGAATTTAGAGAAGTGGATTTCTTGCACCTTGGCACTTTGACGAAAGCGCTTGAAGATGTTGAGATTATTATCAATTGTATTGCCCTTCTCGGCGATTATGATCATCTGCCGCGATCCGAGCATTATAAAGTTGACGCGGGAATTCTTGAGAACCTTTTGAATGCAACAAACCCAAAAAAATTGATACAATTTATTCATGTTTCCACGACAGGTGTTTATGGAGGCAAGAAAACTGCGGACAAACTGAACGAAAACACTCCCTTTGGCACGAAGGTCTCCAAATACGAATGGGGGAAAATCGAGGCGGAAAAAGTTGTCATCAAAGAAAGAGAACATCAAAGATTGCCTGTTACGGTAGCACGCCCCGCTGCTATTTTCGGTCCGAGAATGATCTATGGATGGCCCAATATTATGAATAGATTAAAATCAGGAACCTTCCGGATGATTGGGGATGGTCTCTCCAAGTTTCATGTAACGTATGTTGACGATGTTGCAGAAGGGATATGTCTGCTTGCAGGAAACGAAAAAACGATCGGCGAGGCTTATAACGTGGTGGGAGATGAAGTCCCCACGATAAATGAATATTTTTCTTTAATTGGCAAAGAACTGGGAAGCCCGCCAATAAAATCCGTTCCCTTTGCACCGGTTATGATGGCTGCTCATTTATTGAGATTTGTACCAAAGTTTGCTAAACCCGGAGATCTGAGCTTGATTTCCCCCGGCAGGGTGAGGTTTTTTAAGGAACACCGCATCTTTGACAATAGTAAGATAAAAAATGCCGTACAATTTCAGCCTAAGGTAACGATTAAAGAAGGTATTGAACGCGCGGTAAAATGGTATAAAGAAAACGGGTATATTTGATTTAAGATTACCTTATGTATGTAAACCCTGCTTAGCTTTGATCTTCTCCATCTGCATTTCCTGATGATCGCAAATAGCATCATACATCGTAACGAATTCAAAGTCTTTACTGAACGATTTAAAAATATGTTCCAATATTTCTATTTTCTTGTCGATATCCATGTGCAGGCATTTCGGAATATATCCCAATCGAAGACGTTCATTGAATATTGAAGTATCGAAGTCATTTTTGTTGTCGACCAACTCAGCTAAATGAAGAGAGAAATTAACGAATTTTTTTAGTCTTAGAATGAGACAGTATCTCATATACGAAATAAGCAAATTATGAAAAAAACAACTCAGAAGATATTCAACGGTGGAAATATTTTTATATTTTTTGGGTCAAGCCTCATTACCATTGCCCTTTATCTGATCATGTTAATACCGGTTAATGCAATGACGGTTGCCCACAGTGAAATGGGGCTCGATGGTCTTGACTTAACGCCGTATCGAATGGGAATGGTTGGTGATGTTGATAATTCAAGACTCGATCCCGATAAGTATCTAAAAGACGAACTTGAATCCACGAAACGACTATCGCATAGTCAATCTAAAAAATCGAAAGCCCGGTGGGAGAATGACTCAAGTAGTAAGTCTTTGAAAAACAAGGATACCGTTGATGCCGTGGCAGACAACGGGCATAGCCCAGCCAATGCCTCCCCTACCCCTACCCCTATCCCTACCCCTAATAAAGAAAAAATATATAAAAAAGAATTTTCAGATTGGTACAAATTATATCCTCTGAAGAAAGCACGGGCGAATGCAGAGAAGGCATACCTCAAGGTGAGGAAAAACGGAGCCAGTGCGGAGG
>JADFON010000404.1 GCA_022562855.1 Candidatus Zhuqueibacterota bacterium
GTACCGCATCTGCGTGATCCAGCCGTCTCCATCGAGATCTTCCGCAGGATCGTCGTCCGGAACTCCGTCATAATCGTTATCGACCGGGTGGACCGAACTGCGAAGCGACTGGTCGTAGATCAATGCAAGGTCCGAACCGTCGGGATTGAACTTTGGTCTGATGTAAATCGTCCGGGTATCGAGTAATTCGGTAACCCCGGGGTCTTTGCCGTATTTATTCAGCAAATAACCCATCGTGTACAAAGCGACTGCAGAACCGGTTAACTCGCCGGCGTGTATTCCGCCGTCGAGATACAGCGCCGGTTTTTCTTCGGCGGTCTTGTAGCCGTAATTTGTTATCTCCATGAGCATTAAATCAACGCCGAGATAGCTCTCTCCTATTTTACGCAGTCTGGTAAGATTCGGGTAAATCCGTGTAAAATCCCGCATGATCTGCGTCGTCTCCGCATTTGTGTAGTACCTGTTCCAATCCACCGACCCATCGGGCTTTACAAGCCCCGAAAAGACAGGGGAATGTCTTTCCTGCGATACTGCGCCCGCATTAAATAACATTACTAAAATAATACTTGAGAAAAAAACATGTCGTGATTTTTCAGTATAAACAGACCGAAAGGCACTCAATACAATTTTCATCGCAACCTCCGATATTGTCTTGATTTTCATTTAAAAACCCAAGAGTATTTCTCTTTGTTCATTGAATAAGCGTCGGGGAAAGCAATTTATGCAGTGTTAAGAATATATGCAGGAAAACTAAAAATACCTAACATTTATGTTTACAGCGCAGGGTAAAAACTATTCAAAATGTGAGGATTGCGACAACGATTCCATCGACGTTATCTGCAAATTATAAAAAAAACAGGGGCAGATAAGATTAGAAGGATAAGGTAGGTGATATTATTGTAATAATCCCACACTTATATCATGTGTCAGCGCCTTCGCTTCTTTGTTTTCGGCAAAGCTATAAGAGCAGGAAGAGATTTTTACGTTCTTTCTAATAATTAGTGAACTTTGAAAGCATCTTTTTTGTGTCGAAAGCCTGTCTGGCGCCCCTGTACACTTCACATGACCGGCACTCGTTGTCACAAGTCCCGTTTCCGTTATGTAATGTCCAGCATGGACCGTCATTCGTCACATAAGCAGCACAGTTATTCCGGTCTTCGGTAGTACATTTCATGATTTTCCAACAGGGTATCAGTGATAGAATCCTCCGTATACCTTCCACGCTCAATTTCTCGTGTTTGATCAAAAACCGGATATAGAGAATCCATTCCAGGTCTTCCTCGGTAAAAAGTCTCATCATCTTTTTGGTTTTGAACGGAATCAAGAGACCCCGAGCTTCATAGACCCTCAGGGTAGATGACGACACTCCCACCATCTTTGCAGCAACACCGATCGGGAAAACCGGTTCCTGCTTCGCATACTTTTTTGTGTTGTTTATCACGATGTACCTCTATTGTTACATCATTTTAATCTTGCCGCTTATAGAATTTCCCTGCAAAAGCGTCCGCCTCGATTAGACAGAGAAAAAGTGTTCTCAATTCTGCGTTTTTGAATTTCGATTTTCATCAAGCGTGTCATTCTAATTCGATCTTTTTGTCAATCAACCGGAAACACAATACACATATTTTTTTACTTACTGTTTCCAATAAAGTAAGACATTTACCTTATCTATTCCAGTATTTTCGAAATTATATCCTCATATAAAGACCTGTTATAAACTAAAAAACTACCGTCAATATAGAGGCTTGTAATCCAGGATTTCATTTCACGTAATCGATTTATTTCAAGACCGCCCGGTTGTGCAATTAAGATATCGAGTTCAGCTTCAATATCTCTTAACGACGCGGCAGCTTCACCTTTTCTCAATAATAAGAATTTCCACCCCGATATGCTGTATGCTATAATTATAACAATAACCATGCCATATACAGCTTATCGTGCAAAAAGAATTCGATTCTATTGGAAATAGAGTTAAAAACCCATTCGCCAAATAAAACCTGTAAAGCGGTAATCGCTTGTAAATTGAAGGCTCATTTATTAAATTGAAACTATAACTTAACACAATCCATATTATTCTCTTTCGGAAGATTGATGCGGGAAATATCAGTTTTATCAGGAATGTATTGAAGATCCGGAAATCAAGCAGGATTAGTAAGCAAGGGGTACGGAAATGCATATAGATATGTGCTATGGCGGGGTTCCGAGTAAAGTTCCCGAAAATTCTATGGGAATCAGAGGGTATGATTTTGTGGAATTTTACGTTGGTTCCGCTAAAATGATTGCCTACTGGCACGCGAAAGCGATGGGGTGCGATATTATCGGATACAGAGGTCCCGAAACAGGAGTGCGCGACAGGATATCGTATTTACTGAAAAGCCATAAATTCAGGATCATAATAACGTCCGCTCTTCAGCCCGGAACACACGAGATCAATTCGTTTACGGTCAAGCACGGGGACGGATTCAAAAGATGGTCGTTAGAAGTCACAGATGTAAAGGAAACGTTTGAAAAAGCGGTCAAAAACGGCGGAATTCCTGTGAATTACCCCTGCAAACTCGAAGATGAGGACGGTTTCGTAGAGGAAGCAGCCATACGATTGTATGATGACACAGAAATCGTTTTTACAAACT
>JADFON010000405.1 GCA_022562855.1 Candidatus Zhuqueibacterota bacterium
GTCCTTTATTAGCGATTACGAAAAATTAGTTATACTTGGTTTGAATAAACACTTAAAAGAAAATTTTACTGATGAACGTAATTCATGCATTGCTCTGGATTACCATTTTGATAAACGAGTTGATAAAAGAACTGAAATTGGTGAATTGGAATATCTCGCTAAATATGAGGAAGACGACAATGCAATAAATATGCTGGTAGAGAATCTGCTGAAATATATCAATAGGCTGCCAAATTTGAAAAATGCCGGAAATATCAGTTTATGTTACGTTGCACCGGATCCCGATAAAAAGTTTCATTTACCCCGGATCTTGACTGAAAAAATGGTGAGGAATGCAAAAAAGGATTTGAATTTAGACGATTATTATCCTATAATACATTCTAAATTGAAAGTGAAGAAACCGCAATTGAAGAGAATCGATATTTTGAAAAAAATATCGATTTGGGAAAACCTGATATTCTTTAATCAAATAAATATCTCAACTATTGTTCAAGATCGTGATATAATACTTTTAGACGATCTTTACCAGTCGGGTGTTTCGATTTGGTCGATGGCTAAATTTCTAAAAATGAATGGCGCAAGAATGGTTTTAGGATTGACGTGCACAAAAACATTGAGGGATACTGACAATCTGTGAATAGAGAAACTTCTTTACTACAGTTATTATTAGCGCGGGGATTTGGAGCAAAATCCATCGGACGGCTTTTAAAAAGGTTGTCGAATGAACAACGTCCCATAGAAGATTTTGTTAGCTCCTCCTCCGAAGAAATTGTGCAAAAATATGGCGTTAAACCTGATATTGCACAATCGATTTCCGATGCTAAAGATTCAGCTCAAGAATTGAGTGACAGGTTGTATGAGAACGAAGTGCAACTGATAGATATTGCACACGATTTATATCCGGAAAATTTGATAAAGTCGCTTAACGATAATGCGCCTCCACTTTTGTTTACGAAAGGAAACATATCATTATTAGAAAAAAAGGCGGTAGGGTTTTGTGGTTCACGGAGATCTTCTGAGAGAGGAATTGAAATTGCTCAGGAGTGTGCAAAAATCTTATCGCAATATGATATTAATATTGTAAGCGGATATGCGTTTGGTGTTGATGTTGCCACACACAGTGCGGCGTTGGAGGCGGGTGGAGCAACAACATTCGTTTTAGCGGATGGAATTTTCAAATTCAGTGTAAAGTCAGTTATTCAGGAGTATCTTGACGATGACAATTACTTGATAATTTCTGAATTTCCTCCTGAACTTCCCTGGACAAGTCATAACGCTATGTTGAGGAATAGTACGATTTGCGGATTATCCGATGCCGTTATTTTGATCGAATCCGGGCTTGATGGAGGAACATTTGCCGCAGGTAAAAAAGCGCTTGAGTTACAGAAACCGTTGTTTGTCGTAGATTATTCCAAACCACCGGAAACAGCTCAAGGTAATGAATATTTTCTAAAACGCGGAGCTTATCCGCTGAAAATCAGTGAAAGCGGTATGCCGGATTTACAAAAAGTGACCGAAGTAATGGATAAAAAACAAAATCATTCAACTCTTTCACTATTTTCGCAATCCAATTAATCAATTGATTCTTTCCAGCCGGAAATTATTATTTCCACAATTTTAGAATTGATCAACTATGAATCCTCTTCCTGTTGGCGTAATAGGTGTGGGACATCTTGGCGGGTCTCACGTCAAAAAATATCTCGATATCCCCGAATCGGAGCTTGTAGGCGTTTGGGATACCGATGAAAATGTGCAGCGGTCCGCACCGGAAACATTCGGCGTCAGGATGTTCGAATCCCTTGATTCCCTTCTCGCGAATGTTCAGGCGGTAAGCGTGGTTGTCCCGAGTTCAGCCCATGCGGATGTAGCGGTTGCTGCGATAGAAAAGGGTGTGCATGTTTTTGTAGAAAAACCTATTGCCCACTCCATATCCGAAGCAGACCGCATTATCGAAGCCGCACAGAAACACAACGTCAAGCTTCAGGTTGGACATATTGAACGGTTTAATTCTGCATTCCGAAGTCTCGAAAAGATTACATCGGGAGAAATAAATCCCCGATTTATCGAGTCCCACCGTCTTGCCCGGTTTAGCCCAAGAGGCATGGACGTCTCCGTCGTTCTCGATCTTATGATCCACGATATCGACCTGATTCTTCAGTTGATGCCTTCAAAAATCGAACGGATAGATGCAAGCGGCGTCGGGGTTGTGTCGAATACAGCCGACATTGTAAACGCCCGGCTTATCTTTGCGGACGGCGCTGCGGCAAACATAACGGCAAGCCGGATTTCACAAAAAAACATGAGGAAAATGCGTCTTTTCCAGAAAGACAGCTACATATCACTCGATTTTGAGACAAAAGAGGCTGAATTGTTTCAAATTGCGAACGCAAGTGAAGAATTTATTGACAAAGGAATGTTCCAGCTTGCGGAAATAGAAACAGGAGAAGAGGGTCCGGCAAAAAAAATAGGGGCAAAAAAATATTTGAACGATGGCAAAGACGCCCTTGAATTGGAACTGAAATCGTTTATCGATTCTGTAAAGCATAACAAGCCGCCGGTGGTGAGCGGAATAGAAGCACGGTCCGCCCTTGAAACGGCGCTGGAAATCGCTGAAAAAATTGGGTGAT
>JADFON010000406.1 GCA_022562855.1 Candidatus Zhuqueibacterota bacterium
CTCATCATTTAGACCCTGACGGGGAAGATAATATGTCTAATTGTGAAATATTGTGCTGGGATTGCCATAAACAAACATTTTAACGTGAGATATTTCTATCAATAGAAACCAGTATCCTTTTTAGTATAAATCCCAGTACAGCATAAATTCTATTAGTACATACTGGACTTAACGCTTTTTCTGCAAAATGGTTTGCAGTTATCGGCTTAACACAAACAAGGTCTTTATCCTCACCAGTAAGCCAACCAAATGTATATCTATCCCTAAGTGGATCATCAAAAACAAACATCCCAAAGCTTTTCATAATTGTATTACGTTGTATTTTGACATTATACTACGTAATACAACATAATACTATTCCGGCAGAAATGCAAATAAAACTTACCTAAAGCAGTAATAATCACCCAAATAACCACCGAAATACCAACCACTTTCGAAGTTTAACATACTCTAAATTGTTATACTGCAATAGGTTAAAAGGATATTGGTTTGTGAGGTATATAATGGCGATTCAAATTCATTTTTCTGTTACCTCTCTTGATATTGTACGCGGCGCCCTGGCAACATGTCATGTGTTCCTGAAGGAGGATCTCAGCGAAAAGGATATTTGGAAAATTTACCGGAAGGAATATTCGGATGAACCGTTTATCAGGATGGTCAAAGAACGCGAAGGAAACTATCGCTATCCGGAACCGAAGTTGCTGTGGGGTACGAATTTTTGCGACATCGGATTTGAAAAAGACAAAAAAACAAACAGGTTGGTAGTCATAAGCGCTATTGACAATCTTATGAAAGGAGCAGCCGGTCAGGCGGTTCAGGCAATGAACATTATGTCCGGTTTTGACGAGACTGAGGGATTAAGATTCCCCGGTTTACATCCAATATAATAACAGTACTTTTGTATTTTTGTTTAAAACCACTTTTAGTTGGATTGAAAACCCAAAGTTGCAAAGTCGGGGTCAGAGACGACCCCGACTACGATTCTTTTTGCTATATTTGATGCGGTAGTCCGGTCTGCCCCCTTGAAGGGCTCGTCCCGGAGCCGGACATCATCAATTTAGTCAGAAATACAAAAGTTCAGAGAATAATATAATTTTATGTGCAGACTTTTAGCGGTAAAATCAAGTATTCCGTTTGATATTTCTCGACATTTGCAGAGATTTGCCCATTCCTCGAAAAACAGCAAAGTATTTCAGGGATACGGCTGGGGGTGTTCTTATCTCAATGACGGGAAGTGGAATCATTACAAAAACCTCGACCCCATCTGGAAGGACAATTTAGATCAATTTGGAGAAACGACGTTACTTCTCGCTCATGTCAGAAGTCCTTTTCGAAATGAAGGAATAGTAATTGAAAATAATATGCCCTTTTATGACGACACAAACGTTTTTATTTTTAACGGAGAATTGCACGGCGTTACCGTTAAAGAAACCGGCAGGATTGGCGCGGAAAAGATTTTCAACTTTATAAAGCGGTTTCATAAAGGAAATATGCTGCATGCCATGAAAAAAGGAATCGAAATTTTAAACAAAAAATCGAGATATATAAAAGCAATGAATATAATACTATCCGACAGCCGGGATATATACGTGGCAACTCAGTTTGCCGTTGAACCCGATTACTTTACGCTTTATTACAAAAAATCAAATGGTCTGTTGGAGATTTGTTCCGGAGAAAATCAAACGTCCGGTCCGATTCCGTTTTCCGGTACGAATAACAATAAAATCAGCCGGTCAAACTCTTCTAACCGGAACGGCTGGATAGAAATAAATAATAATTCGATCAGGAAGTTTTAGTTTGAATAATTCATGAGCTTCTTATTTTGCTTTATCGGAGTTGCGGCACAGGCGCCAAAGAGGCACAAGCACCAAAGAGGCGCAGGCACCAAAGAGGCGCAGGCGGGGAGTTATGTAAGCTATGTGATAAGCGTCACTAACTTGAAAAATCCGATACAACAAGAATTTATCAATTTTTTAGCAGGCAATTTCCTCAGGTATGATTGCGGTAAAATAACCATTTGCAAATTTGATAAAAATAGCCTAAATTTAGTCTCGTAAATAGCGAATTCGGAAGACTTTTTTATGAAAAAGAGATCATCCTTCCACATTGTTTGGGCGAGCGTTCTTCTTGCTTCATTTATCCTGATTTTCCAGTGCGCGACCGGGCGCGGCGTTTTCAGAGGCGGAACGATCGACGTGCAGGTGATAAACCCTGCATCATCTTCGCTTCCCGATTATGATCCCCGTGACACTGCTGTCAAACTCGGAATCGATGTCCTGATAGAAAAACATCTCGATCTTTTGAAGGGAAAGAGAGTCGGTTTAATCACAAACCAAAGCGGCGTTAACCGGCAGTTGGAATCTACCGTTGACGTCCTTTTCTGGCAGCCGGACGTTACGTTGACGGGTCTTTTTGCCCCGGAGCATGGTTTGCGCGGAGACATACCCGCGGGAATGCCGGTCGCTCAATACACCGACCCCTATACCGGTCTACCCGTTCACAGTCTTTACGGAAACACAAAAAAACCGACCCTCGAGATGCTTAATAATATCGATGTGCTCGTGTTTGATATTCAGGATGTCGGGGTGCGTCCGTATACGTATATATACACCATG
>JADFON010000407.1 GCA_022562855.1 Candidatus Zhuqueibacterota bacterium
GAAAAATGGGAAAGATTCTATATCAATTAATCCGTAGTCAGCATTTTTGCCAGACCATTCATTGACACTTGACCATTTCCATTCTTTTGCGTTTTCGACAAGTCCTTTTCTTACTGGATTATTATGTATATACTTGATCATGTTAATTAGTGCCTTTGAAATCGTTACGTTCTTGTCATAACCGCCACCATCCTGCCAGAATCTATATTTTGTATTTTTTTGTCCGGTTGCAAAAAACTTTAACTTGTTTGGTCCATATTTACGTATGTAATTTAGTTCTCTTCTGGAAGTTGATTGTTTTATCGATAATAAAATTGCAGAAATCGAATAGTTTTCACTCCTGGGGAATATAAGCAAATGAACATGATCGGGCATAATAACATATGCCCATAAATCATAATCATATTTTACTTTTGAATTATTAATTGACTCTAACAAGAATTTACAAGTTCTATCATTTGTAAGGAAATTTTGATTCTTATAACAGGTGAATGTCAATTCATGTGCATGTCCTTTTGAATTATAGGATTTTCTGGTCTTGAATTTCACTAATAAATCAGTTTTAAAAACACCCCCAAACAAGTTTGGAGGTGCCACGAAAACTACCTAAGAATACGCTTAAATCACCTAACTTTTCATGCACACAGCGATTGCCAAATTGTAGAGTAGAAACAAAATCCAAAGCCCCCAAATAAATAAACTATTTTATAAGCAATTCTTTTAGTGCCACCTATTGATTTTTGATTTCTCAATAACATCATACTTCCGTATGCTTTCGGTTCCAGCTTTCTGAGAAGTTCTGACCAGTGCTTTATCCATTTTTCACCAGATTTAAGTGCCCTCCACCAAATATTTGACAAAATGAGACCCGCTATTCCCATTACCAAACTTATTATTATCCTGTCCCAACTAGCTTGATCTGATGAGAAATTCGGGAGAATTTGAACAGCAAATCCGAACAATGCAGCTTGTGCAATTAATACAAGCTCCCCCGGTTCCAATACATGGCGTTTTCATATTTGAGATATGAAAATAGTTGCCCGTAGCGTGTTAATGCCAGATTTATTTCATTGCACTCTTTACTATTATTGGGTATCAAATCTTGTTTTTTATCTTTCATAATCCAATATCCCTTTTCTATTTAGAGTTGTGGCACCCACAAACATAGCCTACCCCTTATGTGGGGTTTGGGGCTGAATTCTAAATTTGCTACAACTTCTCAATCACCGCATCTGCCATTTCCAATGTGCTATCGCTGCCGCCCATGTCGTACGTGCGGACTTTTCCTTCTACAATTACCGAAGCTACTGCGTTATCTATGTTTTCAGCAATATCTTTTTCCCCAAGCCACATGAGCATGAGTTTTGCAGTGAGAATCATAGCGATAGGATTGACTTTGTATTGCCCTGCGTATTTCGGCGCAGAACCGTGGGTCGGCTCAAATACAGCATAGTTATCTCCGATATTACCGCTCGGCGAAAATCCCAGACCACCGATAAGCTGCGCGCTAAGGTCGGACAGTATATCTCCGAACATATTTGTCGAAACTATCACTCCGTAAATCTGGGGGTTTTTTACAAGCCACATACATTGTGCGTCGATGTTGGTTTCCCACAGTTCAATACCGGGATATTCTTTCGCAATATTTCGGGCTTCCCGCACCATCAACCCGCTTGTTTCGCGGATGACGTTCGGTTTTTCCACAATCGTAACGGTTTTGTATCCCCATTTTTTTGCATATTCAAATCCCTGCCGTGCAATGTTCCGGCACGCATCCCTTGTAAAAATACGGCAGGACATTGCGATATCTTTTAAATCGGTCTTTCCGAAGCGGGAAATCTTCTTGTTATGTTTTTCGAGAACTTCGAAAACCTCTTCCGGCAGCGGATGAAATTCGACCCCCGCATAAAGACCTTCCGTATTTTCACGAAAAACAACTATATCGATATCGTCGCGGTAGTTAAGCGGGTTGCCCGGGTACGCCTTGCAGGGACGCAGATTCGTGTGGAGATTAAACATTTGCCTGAGCTGAACAATCGGACTCGAATAAGCAAATCCCTTGTCCTGCAGTTCGGGGATAAGTTCCTTTTGTGCCTCTTCTTTCGGTTTCGAAGTTATAGCGCCAAACAAACCGCAATCTGTTTCTTTGAGTAGTTTTATCGTTCTTTCAGGAAGCGGACTGCCTTCTTTACACCAAAATTCCCAACCTATATCACCATATACATAATCGGCTTTAAATCCGGAGGCGTCAAGGACCTTCATCGCCGCCTCCATTACATCGTTTCCGACGCCGTCGCCGGGTAAAACAACGATACGTTTCATCTGTAATCGGCTCCTTCTTAATTAGAATTTTGAATAAAATCCGACCGGATGAAATTTATAATTTAGCGGCTCAGAGTCATGTAGGAGTTTCTTTTGAGAAGCCTGGATATACTACTGATGCAGATGCGGTTGGCGTATTGCATATCCTCGAAGCAATTCGAATTCTTGGATTAGAGGATAAAGTTAAATTTTATCAGGCATCAAGTTCTGAAATGTTTGGAGCATCTTCTCCGCCACAAAATGAAGACACCTATTTTCACCCAAGAAGCCCCTATGGAATTGCGAAGCTTTA
>JADFON010000408.1 GCA_022562855.1 Candidatus Zhuqueibacterota bacterium
CCAGGCCCTGTTCCGCCTGGATAACGTCGAGCTTGTCTCTCAGCTAATCCAGGGAAACAGGGCGCTGCTTGTCGAACTATTTCTGATGTTTCTTATGTTCTGGACAATAGCGGCGGTAATTTTGTTGACACAGGGCACACGAAAGATTCCTGTTCAATATGCGAAAAGAGTTATCGGTAGAAAGGTCTACGGAGGTCAGGCTACCCATTTGCCCATGCGTGTCAACACTGCTGGCGTTATGCCGATTATTTTTGCACAGTCAATTATTTTCATACCATCCACAATATCCCAGTTTTTCCCGACAAGTTCATTTATGCAGAGCTTTGCACAGATATTCGCACCGCAGTCCGAGGTATACTGGATTTTCGAGTTTATTCTTATCGTGTTCTTCACCTATTTTTATACGGCGATTGCATTCAACCCTGTGGATGTTGCAGATAACATGAAAAAACACGGGGGATTTATACCCGGAGTACGTCCGGGAAGGAAAACGTCCGAATTCATAGACAATATCCTGACAAAAATAACATTGCCAGGTGCAATGTTTCTCGGGCTTATAGCGGTTTTCCCGTATTTCATCAACCAGATATTTAATGTTGAATACAGTTTTGCTTCTATTTTTGGAGGCACAGGTTTGTTGATTGTGGTTGGAGTTGCGCTTGATACATTGCAGCAAATCGAGTCTCATTTATTAATGAGACATTACGACGGATTTTTAAAGACGGGACGATTTCGAGGAAGAAGGGGATAATGCGTCTCATTTTTCTTGGGGCGCCGGGCGCCGGGAAAGGTACGCAGGCAAAACGTGTATCGGAAAAATATAATATTCCGCAAGTATCAACCGGAGATATTTTAAGAGCAGCTCTGAATGAAGGTATTGAGTTGGGACTAAAGGCAAAATCGTTTATGGAAAGTGGTGAATTAGTACCGGACAGCGTTATAATAGATTTGATAAAGAAACGGTTACAAAAATCTGATTGTGAGAAAGGATTTCTTCTTGACGGTTTTCCACGATCATTGCCACAGGCAGAGGCTCTGGAAAGTCTACTTTACGAATTGGACAATCCTTTGGATTCAGTGGTCAGTATCGATGTGTCGGAAGAAAAGATTGTCGGACGTCTTACTAACAGAAGATTATGCAGGAAATGCGGCGCTGATTACAACTTTGCGACTAACCCGCCTCCTGAAAACATGATATGTACGATTTGTGGCGGAGAGATTTATCAGCGAAGCGATGATAAGGAAGAAACAATTTTGAATAGATTGAATGTTTACGCAAATGAAACAATACCCTTAATATCGTTTTATAAAGAAAAGGGAATACTGAAATCTGTAGATGGCATGAGTGAACCTGATGCGGTTTTTGATTCAATTGTTGCAATATTGGAGGAAAAGAATAAATGATAAACCGCCGTTCAACACAAGAAATTGATTTGATACGGTCATCTGCAAAAATACTGGTTGATACATTTCGTATGGTTGATAAATATCTTGAACCTGGTCTTAAAACAATTGATATTGACAAAAAGATAGAGCAATTTATTGTCAAAGCAGGAGGAAGACCTGCCTTTAAGGGACATAAAGGATTTCCGGGTAGTAGTTGTATTTCGATTGATGAGGTCGTAGTTCATGGAATACCGGACGATAAAGTTATTGAAGAAGGACAATTGATCAGTATTGATATCGGGGTTGAATATAAAAAGTATTATTCCGATGCCGCGAGAACTTTTGCACTTGGCGAATTGACACCGGAAAAGGAAAACCTCAAAAAGATCACCGAAGAATCGTTGGAAAAAGGAATTGAAAAAGTCGTTGAAGGTAACCGGATATCGGATATATCTATGGCTATTCAAAACTATGTCGAACCGGAAGGGTTTTCATTAGTCCGTGATTTGGTAGGTCATGGAATAGGATCGTCACTGTGGGAAGAACCGGAAATTCCGAATTATTACGATGAGCGAAAAGGAATACAGCCAAAGATTATGGCAGGAATGGTCTTTGCAATTGAGCCAATGGTGAATATTGGCAAACACGGCATAAAATTTTTAAATGACGGATGGACGGTGGTGACTACCGACCTTCTTCCTTCGGCGCACTTTGAACACACTGTTGTAGTGACCGATAATGGGCCTGAAATTTTAACCACAGGGAGATAACATTTGGCAAAGGAAGAAGCAATAAAAGTAGACGGTACAATTACCGAAACACTGCCGAATGCGTCTTTTAGAGTTGTGCTAGAAAACGGACATAATATTTTAGCACATATATCCGGTAAAATGAGAATGCATTTTATTAAAATATTACCCGGCGATAAAGTTGCTGTGGAATTATCACCATATGATCTTTCCCGGGGTCGAATAGTTTACAGGTATAAATAGAAAGATTTTTATTAGGTACAAACATGAAAGTGCGTTCATCAGTAAAAAAAATGTGCGATAATTGCAAAATAATTCGACGTAATGGAGTAGTGCGCGTTATTTGCAGAAACAAACGCCATAAGCAGCGCCAGGGTTGATAACTATTCTGGAAGCAACAAACAATAAGGAGGATTGATTGGCTCGAATTGCCGGCGTTGACCTGCCGAAAAACAAGAGATCAGTAATCG
>JADFON010000409.1 GCA_022562855.1 Candidatus Zhuqueibacterota bacterium
CGACTTTGAAGTTAGCGTGATTGTTACGGTTGTATCTTTTTTGGTTTCCGGTTGGGATATAACAGAATCGGGAGGTTTTACCGGCTCTGACGCCTGTGTGATCTTCGAGGTATCTTTTTTCAGTTTTCGCAGGTCGACCATAAGACCGCTGACAGTTGGATAGCGATCCTCGGCTTTTTTCTCAAGACATTTTCCGATATACGTTTCAAGTTCAACCGGAACACCTGTCCTTAATCCGGTTATCGGTTCGGGATCGACATTGACAATGGAGTATATTACCGCCTGCTCATATTCACCTTTGAATGGCGTCTGTCCGGTCAGCATATAATACAGGACAACGCCAAGAGACCAGATATCGGTACGTGAATCGACCTCTTCTCCGCGTGATTGTTCCGGCGACATAAAACCGATGGTGCCGAGTGTGGTGCCTGCCTTAGTTACTTTTGAACCCGCGATACTCTTTGCCAGTCCGAAGTCCATTATCTTGACCTGCCCCCGGTCGGTCAGCATGATGTTTGATGGTTTTATATCGCGGTGGATGATACCTTTTGAGTGAGCTTCATTCAGACCTTCAGCTATTTGATTGGTAATGGTCAACGCCTCGTCGATCTTCATCGGACCTTTGTCAATCACATCCTGAAGCGTCTCACCTTCGTAATACGCCATTGCAATGAAAAGCTGATCGTCAACTTCTTCGACCGCATGGATTGTGCAGATATTCGGATGGTCAAGCTTTGACGCAGACCGGGCTTCCCGGATAAACCGTTCCTTCGCCTCCTTTTCACGGATTACATCGTCCGGCAGGAATTTTAGAGCAACTATTCTATCGAGTTTGGTATCCTGGGCTTTGTATACTATCCCCATTCCACCTTCGCCGATCTTTTCGAGGATCTTGTAATGAAGTATTGTTTCGCCGATCATAATTCTTATCCTTAGATATTACTGATAATAAGGATACAATGAAGCGGAAGGTATGCGATTACAAATATCGCCATAATATAGATATACTCCTACGGTATGTCAATACTTAAATAAAGATGAAAAAACCGGGTTAAAACGGATGATAGTCCGGATTTCAACTCGGTTTTATTAAAAATGTCAATAATGAGGTATAAACGGTTCCAAAGCGATCTCATAGCGGCGGGAGTCGTTTGTTCATTTTCTTTGGGGGTGCCGACCGGTATATGGAAAAGTTATAGACAAACAAAAATTTTACTCGTGCCGTAACGTCTGGATAGGGTCGGAATACGCTGCTCTGAGAGCCTGGAAGCCAACCGTGATTAACGCAAGAGCGACCGTAATACCGGTGGACAGAAAAAATGTGAAATAGCTTACATCGATCCGGTATGCGAACTGCTCAAGCCAGGTCTGCGCGGCGATAATCCCAAGGGGCCACGCAATCAGGTTTGCAAAAATCACCAGTTTTATGTATTCTTTTGAAAGCAAAGATACGATGTCCGGCACAGAAGCTCCGAGAACTTTTCGAACGCCGATTTCCTTCGACCTCTGTTCGGCGGTAAACGATATCAAACCGAATAACCCGAGACAGGCAACAAATATAGCGAGGAATGTAAAATAACTGAATGTGGAACCAAGTTTTCGTTCATACTCGTAAAGTTTTGCAAAGGCATCATCGAGAAATATGTATTCAAACGGTCTGCCCGGCGATATTTTTTCCCACTCTTTTTCCAGGAATGACAATGTGTTCGAAAAATTTTCCGCGCGGGTTTTAACGGTAAAGTATTTAAATGCCCCCGGATTGATATACATGGCAAGGGGGTCGATTTCAGATTTTAACGATTCAAAATGAAAATCCTCCACGATGCCGATAACGGTCCCGTATTCTTCGACTCCTTCCTGCTGAGCATGGCGGGGGTTTCTCCCAAACTGCCGGTTGAGCGGATCGTCCCATCCGAGCTTTTTCACAGCAGCTTCATTCAATATATATGAATTTGCGAGATCGGTCATTTCCCTGTTGAAATCTCTCCCTTCTTTCAGGTTCATTTCCATTGTTTCGATAAAATCGTAATCGACCGAGAACATTTTCATGATCGGAAACGTACCTTCGGGCGATTGAGGGGTCTGGTAATCACTTGTGCTGATGTTGTTGGAGAACGGCAGGTCGGATGAAAGCGAAACACTAATGACATCTGCATAGCCGTTGAGATTGTTTTTGAAAACCTCGTAACTGTCGAGAATGCTTGCATCGCGAATTGCGATTCCAACTACCTGGTCTTTGTTCATGCCAAGCCGTTTGTTGCTTATGTAGGACATCTGGTCTTTGATAACCAGTGTTCCGGCTATGAGGATTATACTAATGGCAAATTGAATGACGATAAAAGCTTTCCGTAAGGTCGAATTGCCCGAGCTGATTTTGCCGGTCCCGCGTAACACTTTGATGGGCGTAAACGCAGAAAGAAAAAACGACGGGTAACTGCCGGATAGAAACCCGACAAACAGCACAAGCACAATGAAACTCAAGAAAACCTCTATATTTTCGAGCAAATTGAGTGAGAGTGTTTTGCCGGTAAATTCGTTAAATGAGGGAAGATAAAGATACACAAAAAACACTGCGACCATAAGAGACAATACGCTGAATCC
>JADFON010000410.1 GCA_022562855.1 Candidatus Zhuqueibacterota bacterium
CCTCGTTAAAGAGGGAAAATCGATAAAAGGAATTATTACGAGATTCGATATACTTGAATTTACATCGGTGTAGCGTGTTTTTTAGTCTCTTTATACTTTTTGCAGATTAATAATAATGGCTATTATGTAAATTGAAAATGTAGTATGTTGCGGCACCCCACCCACCTCAAATAAGGGGCTACATAGCGGCACAGGCCCAATTAGGGAGCAGGCGCAGGCTAAGTTTGGGGGTGGCACAGGCGACATGAATTGAATCAATAAAATCAACCATGATGTAATTTTTCTTTGTACGTTGGGAGCAAATTTCAATGAGCGACAAATCTCACAATCAGAATGGGTTTAAGTTTGCCACCAAAGCAATCCATGCCGCACAGGGTCCCGAAGAGATAACAGGGGCGGTGACCTACCCGATTTTCCAGACATCGACCTTCGCATATCTTGAACCGGGAAAGCATAAAGGATACGATTATTCGCGAACGGCGAATCCTACAAGAAAAGTTCTCGAAGAAAATTTAGCCGCACTCGAGAACGGAAAATTCGGGTTTGCATTCGCATCGGGGATGGCTGCAATAACAACTCTTATGCTCCTGCTGAAAAAGGGCGACCATGTCATCAGCACACATAATTTGTATGGAGGGACCTACCGGCTGTTCGAGAATGTGATGAAGAAATTCGGGCTGGATTTTACTTTTGTCGATACTTCCGAAATCGGGAACGTAACCGGGGCGCTCAGGGATTCAACAAAAATGATTTTTGTGGAGACTCCGACCAATCCCATGCTTAATCTGACCGACATCAAGGCTATTTCCGAAATCTCCAAAAAACAAAATATCATGCATGTGGTAGACAACACTTTTATGAGTCCCTACTTTCAGCGACCCCTGGAATTGGGGGCGGATATTACGCTGCACAGTACGACAAAGTATCTCAACGGTCATGCGGACGTTATCGGGGGAGCCGCTGTTGTCAATGATGAGAACCTTGCGGAGAGGATTGGTTTCCTGCAGAACGCTGCCGGCGGCGTACCGTCGCCGTTCGACTGCTGGTTAATCCTCAGATCGGTCAAAACTCTTGCCGTCCGTATGCGGCAGCATGAAGAAAATGCGCTTGCAATCGCAAATTTTTTGGAAAATCGCAAAGAGGTCGAGAAAGTCTATTATCCGGGATTGCCGGCACATCCGCACTATGAACTTGCCAAAAAACAGATGAGCGGTTTCGGAGGCATGTTGTCGGCGGAACTGGGGGCGTTTGAAAAGGCAAAGAAATTTGCTGCAAATCTGCGGGTGTTTATCCTTGCCGAGAGCCTTGGCGGCGTTGAAAGCCTGCTTTGCCACCCGGTCAGTATGACTCACGCTGTGGTTCCAAAGGACGAACGTCTCGAATTCGGAATGACCGACGGTCTTGTCCGTTTTTCCGTGGGCATCGAGGATATCGACGATCTGCTCGAGGATATTGGGCAGGCTCTCGATAATATGTGATTTTCGGTTTAAAGAAAGCGGTAAATTTTGCTCCATAGAGTAAAGTGGATGCAGCCTGATACCGATTTTAAAGAGGAGAACAGCATTGAAAGGGAAAATAATTATGCACACAAAATTGATCACAAAAAACAACTTCTTGATTTCTGGACTAATCTTAATTCTGACCGGTTCGTTTTGCTCTGAAAGCCTTCCTGAAGTCCAGGAAGTACAAGTAATACCGGAAGGGTTTGAATTATATGTGGACGAAAAGGAAGGTTTCAGCTTGTTAAAACCGTCCGATTGGAAAACGGAAAACCGGTACAACGACCAATCGAAGCAAAACTTTTTTGTGCTGACAAGCCCTGCAGAGGTAGCGGGTAACGAATCGAACGTTTCTGTCATAGTGTCGGATTCGACCGACAAAAGTATCGGGCAGTATACCAATGATCTTTTGACAAGCTATATTGAGCTTTTCCAGTCGTTCGACCTGGAAAACCGCGACACCCTCACTATAAATGATGTCTTATTCGGCACATTCACGCTTAAATACGATCTTGAGGACAGGACCTACCGGATGAACACCGTTTATACCATCCATAAAAAGATCCTCTACCAGATCAATGCTGTCTCCCCGGCGGAAAATTATGCAAACGACAAGGACGTGATGGACATAATAATCGAGTCGTTTGTCATATTGCGGAAGTGAATTAAACGCACTAATAAGCTCTTGACACTGACAGACACGGATTAATACTATTTACAATAATAGTATTGGATGTTATTAGTTAATCGGTGTCCATCAGTGGTGTCCGGTTAAAGAATACTTTCGTGATCTTAGCCTGCCTGCCACTATTTGACCTGCCCCGTAATTGGGCAAAGTAATTACTCTTGCGTACAAAATCCCCCTTGTTCCCCCTTTAAAAAGGGGGATTTTATAACTGCCTCAGCCGAATGGGAAATCCCCCTTTTGGCATAAGCCCCGAAATGATGGGGGCAGGCAATCACTACGTGAGAGGGGGGATTTAGGGGGGTGTCGAAACTGTATTATAAACAAGAATAACATGTACTAAACCTTTATGTAACAAAGAATTACAGCAATGATCGCGAATTTATACCGGACACTAATGATATAACATCTAAAA
>JADFON010000028.1 GCA_022562855.1 Candidatus Zhuqueibacterota bacterium
CCGCAGTGCGTAACCTTGACCTCTACTTCCCACGCGCCAAGCTGACCCGGGTCCCATTGGTAGTTAACAAGAGGATTGCCCACTTTTAGCGCCGCATAACCATTTAGCATTTTTGTCCCGCACCCTTTCTCTATCTACAATTGTAAAGTTTTTGTTTGTTAAATCAATGTAAGAGACTGTTGCATAATTGCCAAAATAAGCCCAAAAATCTGTATGCGGGGTCGTCTCTGACCCCGCTTTGAGCACAGATGTTCGGGTCAGGGACGACCCGAACTACGCTGTTTTAGGATTTTGCAACGCTCTCATAAGATAGATATTCTAATAATTATTTTAGATTGAGATTGATGATGAAACTTCCGATTTACATGGATAGTCTTGCGACGACGCCTGTAGATCCGCGTGTATTGGATAAGATGCTGCCCTATTTTAAGGAGCGCTTTGGAAACGCCGCAAGTACGACGCACCCGTTCGGATGGGATGCCGAAGAGGCGGTTGAAACGGCGAGGGATCAAGTCGCCGACCTGATTGGAGCCGATGCATCAGAAATTATTTTCACAAGCGGGGCGACGGAATCGAATAATCTCGCAATCGTCGGCGCAGCCCGTATGTACGCTGATAAGGGCAATCATATTATTATCTCAGAAACCGAACACAAAGCGGTCCTCGATCCAACCTATTCGCTCAAGGCGCAGGGTTTCGACATTACCTATTTGAAAGTAGATAAATACGGTCTGATCGATCCCGAAGACGTTCGCAAGTCCATAACAGACAAAACCATATTAGTAAGTATAATGGCGGCAAACAATGAAATAGGAACGGTTGCGCCGATAGGCGAGATCGGAAAAATTACAAGAGAAAAAGGTGTGTTATTTCACACTGACGCCGTACAGGCTGTGGGGAAAATCCCTTTCAATGTCAACGAATCGAACGTCGATATAGCCTCATTAACCGCACACAAAATGTATGGACCGAAAGGATGCGGCGCATTATATGTCAGAAAAAAAGAACCCCGTGTAAAATTGATTCCGATTATCGAGGGCGGAGGTCATGAAAATGGCATGAGATCCGGCACCTTGAATGTACCGGGTATTGTCGGATTCGGGGCTGCCTGTGAACTCTGTATGAATGAGATGGAAGATGAGTCGAAACGGTTATCCGGTTTAAGAGAAAAGCTTTATTTTTTGATTACCGGTCATCTCGATGAAGTATATCTCAACGGTCATCCCGAGAAGAGACTCCCGCACAATCTGAACCTCGCATTCAGATTTGTAGAGGGACAGTCGCTTCTTTTAGGTCTCAAAAACGTAGCCCTGTCTGCGGGTTCGGCGTGCAGCTCAAAAAACTCAAATGCCTCGCACGTCCTGATGGCGACGGGAATAGGAGAGGAGTTAGCGTCTAATACGGTCCGGTTCGGGATTCACCGTTTTACCACGGATGAGGAGATCGACTATGTCGCCGATGAAGTAATAAAGGTAGTGAAACAACTACGGGATTTGTCTCCCTTGTACAAGGAGGGTTTTGCAAATAACAAATTAAAATCTTTTAATTTTAATACAAATTAAGTATATTATTGTAAAATTGCTATAATAGCAGTAAAAAGGATATATAAATGAGTAATTCTGAAGAAAAGGCAGTCTTAGATAATGCCATTCGGGTTACCGAAAATGCAGAATATGAGATCAAAAGACTGATAGAACGGGAAGAAGCCTCATCAGAAAGCGGGTTAAAAGTCGGAGTAAAAGGAGGAGGCTGTTCCGGTCTGATGTATACTATAGATTTTGCAAAAGGACCTGAAAAGGGTGAACGGGTATTTGAAGACAAGGGAATTAAGATCTTTGTTGATTTAAAGAGTTTTCTATATCTTCAAGGAACGGTCCTTGATTTTTCCGGCGGTCTGAACGGCAAGGGATTTGAATTTACCAATCCTAATGCTTCGAAAACATGCGGATGCGGCATGTCCTTCGGAGTATAATACATAAATAATAAAACTAATTGATAACTTTTGGAGCAGCGCTCAGGCTCTGCTCTTATGTATATATTGGAGGCACGATGGCTTCTATCACACTTGGCGGTGATACGATCAATACAGTTGGATCCTTACCTGCGGTTGGTTCTAAGGCTCCCGATTTTTTGCTTACAAAGAATGATCTGTCTGACGTGAAGCTGAGCGACTATTCAGGCAAAAAAGTAATACTAAATATATTTCCGAGTCTTGATACAGGAGTCTGTGCAGATTCTGTTCGTAAGTTTAATAATGAGGCGTCAAAACTTGACAACACTGAAGTGTTGTGTATTTCGGCTGATCTGCCGTTCGCACACGGTAGATTCTGTGAAGCGGAAGGGATCGAGAAGGTGACGACATTATCCGATTTAAGAAATAAAGATTTCGGTGACAAATACGGTGTTCTTATTACCGACGGTGTGCTTGCAGGCGTCATGTCCCGCGCTATTGTGGTTCTTGATGAAAGCGGAACGGTACTCTATACGGAGCAAGTCCCTGAAATAAAACAAGAACCGAATTATGACGCAGCATTGGGAGCCCTGTCGTAAAGTTTGATTAAGCGGTGCGAAGGCATATGATAAGGCAAAACTTAAAATTGACGACGGCGGAGAAATTTTATCTTCCGGCAATACTTAAAGGAATGCTTATTACCCTCAAGCATATGATTCGTCCTCATGACAGGGTAACCATTCAATATCCGGAAGAACGCAGAGACCACCCTACGGGTTACCGTGGATTTCACAGGCTGAATAAAGACGAACAGGGTCGCATCAAATGTGTTGCATGTGAACTGTGTGCAACTGCCTGTCCGGCGCACTGCATAACGATTGAACCGGAGCCGACGCCGGCGGAATGGACTGACAGAGAGCGCATGCCAAAGCGGTTCGATATTGATATGCTTGTTTGTATATATTGTGGAATGTGTGAGGAAGCATGCCCGGTAGACGCTATTGAGTTGACAAAAATCCATGATTGGACATCATCATCCAGAGAAGAGATGATCTGGAACAAAGAAAAGCTTCTCGAACAATACGACAATACTACTAACGAAGCCTACATGGCAAAGATGGGTTTATCCTTAAATCCAAAAGACCAAACCAAGAAAACAGCAGCATAACCCATTTAGACCTATCCCTTTTTTCTTAACCTTTTCCTTCTCCCATCCTGCCGATCATTGAATATTTGAATGAATAATAACCATATATTGCAATGTATGGCACGTTATGCAAGAGAAGGTCTCTTTTTTTTAAATTTCCAATAATTTCTTCCCAAAACTCACCTTAATGTATGTTCATTCTCAGCGGTTTACCGGCGAGAGTTCCATTATAAAGCCCGTTTTCAATCACGATATTCCCGTTTACGAATAATGTCATTATGCCTTCACTGTACTGGTGCGGCTCGGTAAATGTGGCTTTATCGGTAATTGTGTTCGGATCAAATACAATGATATCAGCCACAAATCCCTTTTTTAATAATCCTCTATCCTGCAAATCCAGCAGTTCTGCCGGTAATCCCGAAGAAGACCGGATAGCCTGTTCCAATGACAAGATTTTCTTGTCCATCACATAGGTGCGGATCTTTCTGGTAAAGGTACCGTAACTTCGAGGGTGGGGAACTCCTCTTCCGAATTCAGGAACAGAACCGTCCGATGCGGTCATTACATATGGTTTTTGCATGAAATATTCCACATCGGCTTCCTGCATGTTAAAGGAGATAATTCCGGGTCCTCCGTTCATAACTAATTCTATAGCAGTATCAACCTCATTTTTGTTCAACTCTCTGCTAATCTCCAAAAGATTTTTGCCTTCCCATTCGGGGTTTGTTCTATAAGAAGAAATTACAATGGTCTCAGGACCGCCCCTTCTGTCAATATTTTCCGCAACTTCTCTTTTGATTCTTTCTGAAAGTTCAGGATCCTTTAATCTGCTAATCATGCCGCCGCCTGCCTGAACCCAACGGGGAATCACTGCGGAAGAGAGACCGGTGCTCGAGGCGACATAGGGATATTGATCGGCATAGACTTTTACGCCTCTTTGTTGTGCGTTTTCGATTATCCTGCAGATTTCCTCAGCCATGCCCCATACCGGTTTTCCAAGGGCTTTTATATGTGAAATTTCCACAGGCACCCCGGCTTTCTCTCCAACTTCGATCGCCTCTTCTATCGATGCCTTTAAGCCGGTGGAATAGTTGCTTTCATCCCTGATGTGGCTGGTATAAATTCCATCAAATTCGCCGACAACACGTGCAAGCTCAATTACTTCTTCAGTTTTTGCAAAACTACCCGGGGCATAAAACAAACCGCTCGCTAATCCAACCGCACCTTCTTCCATACCCTTTGCAATTAGTCGTTTCATTTGCTCAAGTTCTTCCGGGGTCGGTTCACGGTCTGCCGATCCTATCACTTCGCTTCTCACTCTTCCGTGACCGATAAGATGGATAACATTCAGACCGATTCCCTGTTCTTCAAGAGTAGAGAAATACTTTCCAACTTCATATGTCCCACTGCCGCAGTTACCCGTAACCACGGTGGTAACCCCCTGCATCAGGTAATTTTGCGCGCTTTTCAGGTCTGGGTTTGTGAGGTTTCTGTCGCAATGCGTATGGACGTCGATAAATCCCGGGGCAATGTATAATCCTTTGGCATCGATGGTAGTCAAACCTTGCGAGGCATCAATAGCGCCGATTTCCACTATGTAACCTCCTTTTATACCGATGTTTGCCTCGTAAGGGCTCTCTCCCGAACCGTCATAAATCATACCACCGATTATCACTATGTCGTATTGTTGACTGCAATTGCTTGCAAGGAAAGCTAATGGAATCAATAATAGAAGGGTTAACAATTTGAATTTTCGCACCATGTTTCCTTTCTAATGGAAATTGAATAGGATATATTTGATTATTCGAATCACTTTTTACAAAAGGTGGAATAGAGAAAACTTGCCGGCGTAATGCCGTTACAAGTTAAGATAACATTCTTTTTTAAAAATAATTCAAATTAATCTCATAAGGCATATTTATTCAGGTAACAAATCCGGTATTGTTATTGATATTGTAGAATAATTTTTGCAAAAACGGCAGGACCGAGTCAAAACTAAATAAAAAAATTATGTATTGCTTACAAAAGGGAAAGTTTTTATATTTTGTACTTTGTGTAATTATGAAATGAAACATACATTGCCGCTGGTTTGACAATCGACCTGGCGTTATAAAGAAGAGTAGTACTGTTTAAGGATTTTTTTCTATGAAAATACGTATACCCCGCGATGAACTAAAGATCGGAATGTTTATCGACCGAGCCGTCCTTGAAAGGTCAAACGAGTCGAAAACCGGTGTGGATTTTATCCAAAAAATATTGATTGACACGCCTGAGAAGCTCGCAAAATTAAGAAAGCAAAATCTGAAATTTCTCATAATTGATACCGCAAAAGCCCAGAAAATAGAACCGAAAAAAGTTGAAACGCCAAAACCGAAACCGGTAGAAAAACCGCCGGAGCCTGAAAAAGAACCTGAAGAGAAGCCTGTTGTCGAAAAAGTAGTGGAACCTGAACCGGAACCCGAAGAACCCCAGGAGGAAGAAAAACTTCTCGAATCGTTCGATGATGATGATAAAAAGGGGGCAATGGGCGGTTCAGTCGTTCCTTTTGAAAAAGAACTTGAAAAAGCCCGTGAAATAAAGGAAGTCGCCGTTCAGCATGTTAAGAATATGCTTGAGGACGCGGCAAGCGGTAAAAGTTTCGACACAGAGCCTGCTAAAGAGCAAGTAAACGATATAGTAAAAAGTGTGTTTCGTAACAAAGATGCAATGTTAAGCCTTACGAGATTAAAAAGTTTTGACGAATATACGTTCACCCATTGCGTAAATGTTACCGTTCTTGCTATTGCGTTAGCCCGTGAAACCGGTTTCTCAAAAAGCCAGGTTGAAATGATAGGATTAGGCGGAATGCTGCATGACGTGGGCAAGATGAAAGTACCTGATGAAATTTTGAACAAACCGGGTAAGTTAACTCCGGAGGAACGGCTTATAATACAAAAGCATACGACATGGGGTTACGATATTCTAAAAGACCGGAAAGACATCTCTGATGTAGCAAAACTAATGGCGTTGGAACATCACGAGAGAATTGACGGCAGCGGATACCCGAACGGCAAAACAGAAGACCAGCTTCAACCGGAAAGTATGCTTACGGGAGTGGTGGACGTTTATGACGCCCTGACAAGTGCGCGCGTATATAAACCGGGAATGCCCCCCCCGAACGCTCTTTCATTTATCAAATCAAAGGCAGAAACGGAATTCAGACCCGAGTATGTAGAGAAATTCATGGAAGTTATCGGTATATTCCCGGTAGGCAGCGTAGTAGAATTCAATACCGGACAAGTAGGAATAGTGAAAGAAATTAATAGAGACAATCTCTATGAGCCTAACGTAATTATGGTGATGAATGCGCGGAAGCAGAAGTTGGGGACAGGCAGGGTTGTGGAGTCATCGAAATATGAAAACGCCGGTTTAAAGATCATCAGGTTTCACCACCCTGACGACTTTGGGATAAACGTAAGTGAGTATCTCGATTTGGACACTAAACGGATCTAAAAACCTCCCCCTTTTTTCTTCAGAAATTTTTCCATTTTCTCTTTTGTATCCGTCAATGCTTTTATCTGCTTTTTGCTCTCAACCGCAAATTCAGAATCGGGTTCGAGTTCTATCACTTTCTTAAAATGCTCTATCGGCGTATCGTAATCGTCCTTATCTTTCTTCTTATAAGCCTGCGCCATATAAAAGATAGGCTCAGCAGAATCGGGTTTAAGCATCATAGCATAACCGAATGCCAGTATAGCGTCCCACATTTCCAATACAGCGCCTCGCTTCAGATGATGCCTGCCTTCTGACAAATAATGATAATATTTTGCTTTTTTGTGGTCGGGTTTAAGTTCAAAAATCTTTTTGAAAGATTCTGCCGCTTCATAAAAATATGTCCCATTATATTCTTCCATTGCACCGGCAAAAAGCTCCTCGGCTTCGTGGTTCAACTCAAGCAGTTTTCTAAATTCTTCCGGTTCTTCCCTCGAATCCGGATTTTTCTCTTTAATGAGTTTATAATTATCAATTGCCTTGTCAAATTCGCCCACTTTCCCATAAAGTTGGGTCAGGGCGTCTAAAACCGGCATGTAATCCGGGTGTTCCGATTTTATTTTTTCGTAAATTGCAAGCGCATCCCGGTGTTTTTCGATGAATTCCAGGTATTTTCCTTTTCCAAATGTGGCTTCAATTATGCGCGATTCTGCAATCTTCCAGCCTGGTTTGTAAGCAAGGGCATTCTTATAGGAAGCTACCGCTTTATCAAATTGTTTATCCCCGCGGTAGGCGTCACCCAGCCTGAGATAGGCTTCATAGTTGTCAGGAAAATGATCTAAAATATCAGTAAATTCCACAATCGCATCTTCATAATTTTCATGCGATAGCAGCTCATCTCCCTTATTATACATTCCTGAACATTTTATCATAAATAAAGCTAAAAGAATACAGGCAACTTTATAAATTTTCATTATCATCCTTCCAAAGTACACAAATTAAAGCCTTGAATTCCACATCAAAACATCACAATACAATATAAATAAAAATTTATTCTAATATTTAAATATTTTTATCGATTACAGTAAAAATAATAAAGGGCTGGCGAACTACTAATAACTTGACATTAAGGGAAAAAATCGTTAAAATAATTGGCTTGATAACATTGAGAAATATCTTGTCTATACTTAATATTTTCATACATTTGCAACTTTAATTCGGGCTGGTAATGGAGACATATTTTAACCACATTAACGGTGAGTGGACGGAAAGTTCGACTGCTGAAAGATTTGACAATAGAAATCCGGCGAATTGGAACGAGATTATCGGGACTTTTCCGAAATCTGATAAAAAAGATGTGGATGCAGCGGTAAGATCGGCGAGGTCAGCATACTCCGATTGGCGGTTAACTCCTGCGCCCAAAAGAGGTGAATACCTCAAAGTGGTTGGCGACATAATGACCGAACGAAAAGAAGAACTTGCACGGTTGATGACGCGTGAGATGGGCAAAGTACTCAAAGAGACTCGAGGAGACGTCCAAGAAGGTATCGATACTGCCTATTATGCCGCTACAGAAGGAAGAAGATTGTTTGGTCGCAACGCACCCTCTGAAATGCCAAACAAAGTCAACCTTACTTTTAGAATGCCGATTGGGGTAGCCGGTATCATTACACCCTGGAATTTTCCGATGGCGATACCTACCTGGAAAATTTTCCCTGCTTTGGTATGCGGCAATACTGTGGTCTTTAAACCGGCAAGCGACACACCGGCGACGGCGACAGAATTCGTGAAGATTCTACTTGAAGCCGGCATTCCGCCAAATGTTGTCAATATAGTCCACGGTACCGGAAGCGGAGTCGGCGCGCCGATTGTAAATCATCCCGATATTAACGTAATATCATTTACCGGTTCATCCGCTGTCGGAAAATCCATAGCCGCGTCATGCGGTACTCAATTAAAAAGGGTGTCATTGGAATTGGGTGGGAAAAATGCCCAGATCGTTATGGATGACGCTGATTTAGACCTCGCTCTCGATGGGGTGCTCTGGGGTGCATTCGGAACTACCGGTCAGAGATGTACCGAGACAAGCAGAATTATTCTGCATAAAAAAATTTATGATACTTTTATAGATAAGCTGGTTGTCAGGACAGAAGCGTTAAAACTTGGAAACGGATTGAACGAAGATGCGGAAGTCGGACCGTTCATTAACGAGGGTCAACGGGAAACGGTCGAAAAATATGTTGAAATAGGAAAAAAGGAAGGGGCGGATATCCTCTGTGGCGGCGAACGGGCAGAAAGTGGAGATTTGGCGGACGGGTTCTTTTATAAACCGACAATATTTGGCGGTGTAGACCAAAACATGACCATCGCACAGGAAGAAATATTCGGCCCCGTACTTTCGGTAATTAAAATCGGTTCTCTGGAAGAAGCGATTTCTGTTTTGAATAACTCGATTTACGGGCTTTCGTCCTCAATATATACATGGGACATAAATTCCGCTTTCACCGCTATGAGGGATATAGAAGCGGGAATCACGTATGTCAACGGTCCAACCATTGGCGCGGAGTGTCATATGCCGTTCGGTGGAATGAAAGAAACAGGCAATGGTCACCGTGAGGGCGGTTGGGAAGTGTACGAATTTTACAGTGAAACAAAGACTATATATGTTGACTTTTCAGGGAAATTGCAGAAAGCCCAGATTGATAACAGGTGATCTTCGGTACTGCTGTTAGAGATGATATTGTATAATATTTAGTTGCTATGTAATGCCGGAAAAATCAAATCAATCCAAGTCACCGGTGGTCGTCGATTTGTCTATCGATGCGGAAATCGTCGCAAAGATATTGACCGGATTCATAAAAGACTGTTTTGATAAGACAAAAAGTAAAAAAGCTGTAATAGGACTGTCCGGAGGATTGGATTCTTCCATTGTTGCCTCTCTTGCTGTGAGAGGAATAGGTGCGCAGAAGGTGCTTGGTGTAATTTTACCCTACAAGCTAAGCGCAAAAGAAAGCAGGAACGATGCGGAAACCATCGCGAATCTTCTTGGAATTCAAATTGAGATAATTGAAGTTACACCAATGGTTGACGCATTCGTTGAAAATTTTCCTGTTGACAATTCCGAACGTATCGCAAATGTTATAGCAAGACAGCGAATGATCGTATTGTATGATATTTCCGCACGTGAAAGCGGGCTTGTTTTGGGAACCAGCAACAAATCCGAACTGATGCTCGGTTATGGAACAATATTTGGCGACCTTGCCTCCGCTATCAATCCTGTAGGCGACTTGTACAAAACTCAAATGAGACAGTTAGCCGAATTCCTTGAGATTCCGGCTACAATACGATCCAAATCTCCGACAGCCGACCTCATTGAGGGGCAAACAGACGAATCGGACCTTGGTTTTACCTATGACGAGGTTGACAGACTGTTATATCTCTGGGTGGATAAAAGATGCTCAGAATCCGATTTAGAGGATTATGGATTCGAAAGCGATTATATAAGAGATGTTATCATGCGTGTCCGCCGGAATCATTTCAAAAGAATTCCACCGTTAATCGGGAAAATATCCGCGCGAACAGTAGGTCATGAATTCCGATATCCCTGGGATTGGTCAACCACAAATTAAACACCGCTTTTAAATAATTTTCAATTAAAAAAATAAACACAGTACTTTTGTATTTTCTACCATTTAGATGCTGAAATCCCAAAAAACAAGGGACCACTACGTTGCCCCTTATTTGAGGTTTCGGAATCTTTTTCAATAATTACAAAAGTACTGATATACAATTAGAAACAACCGGGCATTTGTTGAGTAAATACAAAAAATTTGTTGTCCCAAAATGAATAATTACCGAAACTTACCCACTAATGAGCGATTCACGACATTTAAAGAGTGAAGATATAAAAAGCTCCGGAGCAGGTGGGACCCTTTATGTCGTTTCTACGCCTATAGGAAATCTTGGCGATATTACGCACAGAGCGGTAGAAACTCTGAAAACGGCGGATTTGATAGCGGCAGAGGATACGAGAAGAGCTTCGATTATTGCAAAGAAATTTGAAATTACAACACCGAGGCTTAGTTATCATGAATATAACGCACAAAAAAGAATACCGCAATTTCTTCGAAGGCTGAAGGCAGGAGAAAACATTGCGCTCATATCCGATGCAGGGACGCCGGGGATTTCGGACCCGGGGTTTAAGCTGATAAGAAATTGTATTGAAAAGGAGATATCGGTAACAGCCATACCCGGAGCATCCGCTTTCCTACCGGCATTAGTGGTTTCCGGTTTGCCGACTGACCGGTTTGTTTTCGAGGGATTTTTGCCTGTCAAAAAGGGGAGGAAAACAAGGCTGGAATTCTTGATTAATGAGAAAAGGACTATAATTTTTTATGAATCTCCGCACAGGTTGCTGCGGACAGTCAAGGATTTGTGTGAGTATTTTGGTGAGCGGCAATTGGTCATTGTAAGAGAACTGACAAAATTATACGAAGAAATCATACGGACTACGACAACAGATGCGGTTCAATTATTAGAAAAAAGAAAATTAAAAGGTGAATTTGTTCTGGTTGTTCACGGCGCTCCAAAAAAATCAGGTTAATGATTAATTCCAATAATATTTTTAACATCTGAGGGATTATTTGATGAAAATATTGCCAAAAGGCGTTCAAAATTGGTATCTGAATTTAATAGAGCCGATGGTCAAATTTTTTATCCGGCTGGAAATCAACCCAAATCACTTTACTACGTTCGGTTTTATAATTCAAGTTATCGCCGTTTATTTTTTAGCCACGGGAAATTTCCTCATTGGTGGAATATTTATATGGGTTTCGGGTACCAGCGACATCATTGACGGCAAAATTGCACGATCGAGAAAAGTAGGAACAAAGTTCGGCGCTCTCTACGATTCCACTTTAGACCGCTACGCTGAATTTGCAATATACTTTGGATTCGGATTTTTCTTTATCAAGAATGAAGACTATCTTTTTTCGGCTGTTACCTTTATAGCCCTCGGAGGTTCACTCATGACGAGTTATATCCGTGCCCGAAGTGAAGCTCTTAATTTGTTTTGTAAAGTTGGAATGATGCAAAGACCGGAGAGAATTGTGTATTTGGGAGGGGCTTCCATTATTTCAAGTATTTCATGGGTTGCAATAATCCCAATAAAAATTGTACTTATTATGGTAGCAGTATTGGCAAATATTACAGCAGTACAAAGAATGAAATATGTCTATTATTTGACTGATAAGGGTCGCGAATTAATGCCAACCGATCCGCAAAAAGAGGAACCGTTCCACTCTGCGGAGCGCGAAAAACCGGACGGGGATGACATTGATGAATGAGTGGTCTGCCTGTGCCGTTTTTGGTGGGTGTGAAATTTTATCGAATTTTAGATCATTACATCTGAATTCTGTGTTGCCCGCGAATTACATAAATACGAAAACAATTAATCGGAGGCGATGATGTCGAACAATGGGTTGTCGATAGAAACAACAA
>JADFON010000411.1 GCA_022562855.1 Candidatus Zhuqueibacterota bacterium
ATTTAGTGTTGACAAAGGACGGTGTCGGCGACTTACGGTTGCTGTTGCAGCCACAGGATACGACTATGCAAAAGTAACGTGGATAGGGTGAACCGGTCCAAACGACTAAAGTAATCAACTTTGGCGGGCAACATATTGCTTTTCTCCGTGTCTTTTCAATTGGTACGTTTTTTCAATTAAGCCGTATTTATTAAGGTAAAGATAGATTTAGAAACACTTTTATAACATAACCGTATGTATAAAAAAACACCTGCTTGTCCATTGAACTTAAAAGGAATTACTATGATTCGTAGTATTAGGCTTGGTTCTGTTCTCCTGGGAATATTATATCTTAACTCCTGCAGCCAGGAAGGTTCGACAGATATTCCTGTATTGAGAGTCCCTGTAACTGTCGAAGAAGTCGGATTGGGAGATATATCCTCTTTTATATCCCTCACAGGAACAATAACTCCGATTGAAGAAATGGATATTGTATCCGATGTTTCGGGAGTTATTCATTTTGAACCGGTCGGAGGCGGAAGAATCAAAGGCGGCGACCCGGTCGGAGTTGACCAGGTAGTGGCAAAAATAGAAAATGAAGAATATGTGCTTAATATTGGTCTGGAGGGAAAAGCTCTGGCATTGGAACATGCTAAACGTGACCTAGAAGATAAAAAGAAACTCGATATTCTCGGAGGCGCAACCCAGCGCGAAGTTGAAAACGCTGAGCGTACGCTCCTCAGTGCCGAAACAGCGTACAAGACTGCGTTGATAAATCTTGAAAAACTGAATATAAAATCGCCGTTAAGCGGTACTTTTACCGAGGTCGAATCGTTTGTAGAAGGTCAGAAAATTAATGCCGGTGCAATAATCGGCAATGTAATGCGTTATGACATAGTAAAATGCAACGTAAACATTACAGCAGACGATTTCGCAAATGTTTGGAAAGGGCAGGAGGTTATTGTCACAAATATTTCGCGAAATGAAGAAATTTATATAGGAGAGGTCACAAATGTCAGTCCCACTATTGATCCGGTAACAAGGACATTTAAATTGGAAATTGTAATAGACAACCCCGAATATCACCTCAAATCAGGGTCTTTTGTAAAAGTAGATATCGTCGTTGAAAAGCGTCAGAACATCATAAAAATCCCAAAGCGTGTTATTACAACAAACAGCGGCAGGGATGTTGTATTTGTTGTAGAAAACCAGGTTGCCAGGATGAAACCTGTCGTTATCGGTTTGCAAGACTCCGATTATGCCGAGATCATACAAGGATTGAATGTCGGAGACTTGCTGATCAGCAGGGGACACGAAGCGCTAAAAAATAACACAAAAGTACGAATTTCACGATGAACCTACCCCGATTCGCTGTAAAATATCCCATATCCGTTATCATGCTTTTTCTGGGCATAATCCTGCTCGGGCAAATATCACTGCGCGAGCTTGGGACTGATTTACTGCCCGATATTAGCAGTCCGAAAATCGTGGTAAAAATTGAAGCCGGAGAAATTCCACCGGAAGAGATGGAGAGAAATTATACGGAAAGAGTGGAATCCTTTGTAAGCACCCTCAATAAAGTTAAAAGAGTATCATCCTCTTCTCGGACCGGTGTTTCGATAGTAACGGTGGAGTTTATGTGGGAAACGGATATGGATTTTGCCCTTTTGGACGTCCAGAAAGCTGTTGCTCCTTTTTCAAACGACCGTCAAATCTCAAATATTTCAATTGATAGGTTTGACCCCCGTTCTGCTCCGATAATGACAGTCAGTGTTATCCCGAAAGACGAACGGGACCTGGACGAAGTACGCTCCGACGTCGAAAAGGTGATAAAGTTACGGCTCGAAAGATTGGACGGTGTCGCTGCGGCTGTTCTTACAGGGGGACGTGAAAAAGAAATTGTAATCCGTATGCTTCCATACCGTTTACAGGCGTACGGTCTGCAGCCCGGAGACATCCAAAGAAGCATTCAAGCCACCAACGTAAACCTGTCTGGCGGTGAAATCGAAGATAATGAAAAAGTCTACCTCGTAAAAGGTATTGGAAAGTTCCGGGATCTCGATGATCTGAGAAATCTCGTGGTCGGTTACAGGACATTCGACCCTGGAAATGGGCGAAATCAACAAGCCGCTAATCGATTCGACCCGGGTTCAAGAGTTCCCGTTTATCTTGCTGATGTTGCAGAAGTGCTATACCGTGACAAAGATTTTAATTCGATTGTCCGGTTTAACGGCAAAGAAGGTCTCGGAATCGCGCTGTACAAAGAATCAAAAAGTAATACAGTGACCACATCGAGGCAGATAAGAGAAGCTCTCGAAGGTTTGAGACTCGACCTCCCCGACCTGGAACTCACGATTGCTAAAGACCAGGCAGGATTTATAGAAAACGCTATAAAAATTCATGGGGATAAGTATGATTATTCTCAAGTTGAATATAAAAATAGTCGTATAAAAGTTAAAATAATATGTTTCGATCATGGCGTATTTGAACAACTACCGGGGAATCATTTGCAAAAAGTAGGATGTTCGGTTTGTGGCGGAACTTCAAAGTCAACAATAGAAGAATTTATTAATAGATGTAATGAAATACATAAAAACAAATACGATT
>JADFON010000412.1 GCA_022562855.1 Candidatus Zhuqueibacterota bacterium
GAAGAGAAGGAACCCGCGCTATACGGTTATCAATCAATGCAAGCAGCGCCCCTGAGAAAACATTATTAAACCCCCGGACAACGACGTTTGCCTGGTTGAGACCTGTTTTCACTATATCCACCCCGGCAACCCCGGCAAGATGTTCTATGGGAGATATTACTTGGCGGTTCTGAATTTGCGCGGTTTCTATCACACTAACCGATGCGGGAGACTCAAGTACTTTCTCCCGGCGGCGGGAAGCTGATACAACAACTTGTTCACCCTCTATCACTCCAGGGCTAAGCGAAACGTTTAACTGTTTTGTTTCACCGCCGGAAAATGTAACGTTCTCATTTACGAAAGACTCATATCCAATAAAAGAAACCGTTATCGTATAAGTACCAGGCGAAATCCCTTTGACAACATATTCTCCGTTTAGACCTGACGACGACCCCAGTGTTAGAATCCCTCCGCCTTCTGCAGCCAAAATTATGTTGCTTCCAACCAGGTTGTCCCTGGTTTCGGCATCGGTTACTCTGCCTTGAAGAACTGCGGTTTGAGAAAATACCGATGTTACATAAACTACCAAAAATAGCAGTGACAAAATAATCGGAATCGTCCGTCTCATATCATTTCTCCTTCTGTTCTAATTCCATTTGAGCTGTCTATAATTGAAATGTCAAATTTAGGCTTATATAGATATCGATCTTATTATAATCCCAAAGGTATTAATAGTACGATAAGAAGTCAATATTTTTTTCTCTTGAACAATTTTAAATAATCGGATGCGCTAAAAACACTGGTTTTCAGATTATTACAAAAACGACTTAAAAAAAGTAAATATGGGAGATCAATACGATAGGTATTAAGAGGAGTACAACATTGGAGAGAAAATTGAAATTAATTCAATTTTTTGAATTGTTCCAGACGTTTCTCAAAAATTTCTTTTCCGATTATTTTTTCGATAGATTCCCTGTTTTCTACAAGGAATTCGAGGGCTTCTTTTTTTAATTCTGCCTGTGAATCCGGTTTCACCACGAAATTATAAATCTCGTATATGTCATAAACAATAAGATCTCTGACGACTTTGTCCTTTACATCCGCAAGGTAGGCAACCCACCGGTCTTTTCTAACAAGAGGGTTTTGTATAGAATTTATCGAACTCTGAGCATCTAAATAAGAATTAAAATCCTTTTCAGAGGTTTGATCTGTTGCTTTATTCTGAATTAGCGGGGGGTTCTGATTTCTCATATCCAGACTGCTCCGGATATCGATCCCGGCTTCCGTCTTTACCGGGGATTTACCCATAGGACCAATTATGACCGGAACTCTTTCGAGGTCATTTTTTCTGTCAATCGACGCAGCGGGGATTCTTGTGACTGTTTTGCTTTCCTTTTCCTGTTCACTCTTAGTTTCCTTTACCGGATCCATCGTCTGCACATTGGATTCGGAGACAGATTTATCATCGATTTTTTCTACATTCTCAATTATGGCAGGAGGGTCTTCTTTTATTTGGGAATTTGAAGGCATTAATTCTTGAATTTCTGTCTTTGAAACTTCCTCCCGGACTAAATTAGTCACGGGTTTTTGTTCGAATTCAGGAATATCCTTTGCCGGTTTTGGCAATTCTGATGTTACGCCGCCGGTAAATTCGAACACAGTATCATCGCGATACACATCTTTTGTTATAAATAATATAATTATTGCCGCAGCGCTTAGACCGACTGCAGTTCGCAACCCAACTGACCCAAACACTCGTTCAGTCCAATGAATTGAAAACGTTTTTCTTGCAGTCTCTACATTACTATCCGCCTTTATTGAATTTGCAATCTTTTGTCTTTGATCATTCCAAACAGACACTCCAGGATCAGGAAATACTTCGGCTTTTCCTATAGCGTCAACTTCCCGAAAGGACTCCAGTTCACGGGCACACTCATTGCAGTTTTCAATATGGGATTTGACAAGAGAATACTGCCCCGGATCGAGTTCATTGTCGAGGAAACGGTTCAACAATTCAAGAATGTCATTACAATTATTGTAGATAGTCATTGTATTTGTCTTTTAAAAACCGCTACGGTTTTTATATATTTGTGGTAAAAGCCATCCCTGAAGGGAAAAGTATTTCTTCTTTTTCGAGATACAGTTTCAAGTTCTTACGGGCGCGGTTTAAACGCGACATAACCGTTCCGATCGAAACATCCAGTGTTTCCGCTATTTCGCTATAAGACAGTTCTTCATATACTCGTAAAATAAAAACCGCTCTCATATCAGGCGACAGACATTTAAGAGCTGTCTTTACCTGGGTTTTGACTTCATTAAACTCAAAATCATCTTCATGATTAGATTTGTCCGCCGGGTCAAAACCGGTATCTTCTTTATGCTTTTCGAGAGAGCTTTCCCGGTGCTTACGATGCTGAACCAGGTTGATAGCCGTATTGACTGCAATCCTGTGTATCCATGTATAAAACCGGTACTTCTCGTCGAACCGTTCAAGATTGCGGTACGCTTTTAGAAAAGAATCCTGCACGACGTCATTTGCATCTTCATGGTTCAGCACAATTCGAATAACAACGTAATACAATTTTTGCTGATATCGTTCTA
>JADFON010000413.1 GCA_022562855.1 Candidatus Zhuqueibacterota bacterium
TCCCTGGATACCGACGCAGTAATACTTTTCGTAATCCACTGAGCCTCATCATAATCGGAATTTGCAAGATGCAGGGTGATCTTTTCCCCTTTTCCCTTATCAGTCCAAAGCGCTTTTTCATGCCTGATTTTGTTGTTTTTTATGACTGAATTTGCAGCTTTCAGGATATTTTCCGTTGAACGGTAATTTTGCTCGAGACGCACGATTTTTGTGTTTGGAAAATCGTGCTCAAACTGGAGAATGTTTTTTATCTCGGCTCCCCGCCACCTGTATATCGACTGGTCATCATCGCCTACGACGCAAATGTTATTGTGTTTCGATACAAGTTGAATTATAATTTGATATTGAGCAATATTGGTATCCTGGAACTCGTCGACCAGCATATACCGAAACCGGTTTTGATAAAGCCTCAACGTATCCGGGTTATTCTTGAACAGCCGGTAGGTGTAAAACAGGAGATCGTCAAAATCCATGGCATTATTTGACCGCAGGTAATCATTGTAAGCTCCATATACCGGTGAAAGTACCTTTTGTTTTATCGAATTCGTCTCGGAAATTTTATAATCAGCGGGAGAAATAAGACGTGACTTCAACTTACTGATACTTTTTAACAGCTCCTGCGGAGTATACTCACCGGTCGGTAAATTCCGTTTTAAAATTACATCTTTTATTGCGCGAACCTGGTTAGATTCGTCATAAATGCTGTAGTTTTTTTTGAAACCGATCTTACCGGCTTCCTGCCTCAGTATTCTTGCAAAGATCGAATGAAAAGTTCCGAACCACAGTTTATTGTTATTAGTGTTAATTAACTGCAGTACCCGTGCCCTCATTTCTTTTGCAGCTTTGTTTGTAAAAGTCAACGCCAATATCTTATCGGCATTTATGGTACCGCTTGCAACGAGGTACGCTATACGGTAAGCTATTACACGCGTCTTACCGCTTCCTGCGCCTGCCAGAATCATGAGCGGTCCTTCGATAGATTCAACGGCGGATCTTTGTTCGGGATTGAGCTCTTTTTCCCAGGGGAAAACGATTTTCTTTGACTGGGCAGCGCTTCGATTTACTCTATTCATTGGAAAAACTATTAGTGAAAATTAGAATTTTTCCGGACCTCGCGGCGCATCCGGTCAAGAGTTTTTTTTGCTTCGAGATGTTCGGTAAAAGTCCTTGTAAACGTATGCCTGCCGTCGCCGGTCGCTACAAAATACAAGAATGTTTCAGATGCGGGAAATGCTGCGGCAATAAGCGATTTTACCCCAGGATTATTGATAGGTCCCGGAGGAAGACCTCTATATTTGTACGTATTATAAGGCGAGTCCAATTCCAGGTCTTTAATGAGCAGACGGCGCGGACCGTCCGGAATGATATATTGTATTGTCGGATCTGCCTCGAGCCTCATATTTTTCTTCAGTCTATTGTGAAAAACCGCAGATATGAGAGTCCGTTCATCATCCACTACAGCCTCACCTTCGATTAGTGAAGCGAGCGTGACTAATTCATGAAGGTTCATACCGAAGCTCCTCATACCTGTATAAACCGAATCGGGAACATGTTTCTTAAATTCTTCAACAAGTGTTCCCACTACTTCTCTTTCGGATAATCCCCAGTTAAACTGGTAGGTTTCGGGATACAGAAAACCTTCGAGGTTAGGAGCGTTTATTCCCATATTATTGGTTTGTACACTGTCATTGACAATGTTCATTATCTTTGTAGAATCGATTTCAAGTTCGCGAGAAAGCAGGGAAGCAATATCTTGCGCAGTAATTCCTTCAATTATGGTCACTCTTATCTGAACAGAGGATCCGGATGTCAACTGTTTGATAAGGGCAAAATTTGACATATAGGGGGCTACGCTGTATTTACCCGCCTGAAGACGGTTCTCAAGACCCATCATTTTTGCAGTCCAGAGCAGGTGATTTTTATTTGTTATGATTCCATCACCTAAAAGCTGGTCTGCTATATGTGATAAAGTCGATCCTTTTTCGATAATAATCGACCTGGGTTGTATCTGGCTTCCGGCAGTCCCACTGACTGAAAAGAGAATATGCAGGTTATATACCAAAAACGAGAGAATCGACCAGAAAAAGACAACAAAAACACTACCGTAAAACATCTGCTTCTGCTTGAAAAAGTAGATTTGCAAACCCTGAAAAACAAACAGCAAAAACAGTATAATTGTTAAAAGTAAAGAGATGGTCATTGTTATTATTTTTTTGTAAATCCTATCAATTTTTAAATCAAGAGATACGTATCATCTCCTGAAATTCATCCAGACGACCGTCAACAATATCTTTATCTATTTCAGCCAACCTTTTTGGACCAAACTCCTCGCAGTTAAACGAAGCGACACAGGTCCCGTATGCCAGTCCACGGCGAAAAGCATCCCTCCCGGTGGAATTCTGCATAGCTATATAACCCATAAAACCGCCTGCAAATGCATCACCGGCGCCGGTCGGGTCTTTGACGGTCTCGACCGGAAAGGCCGGGAACATGAAGAAGCGTCCGTCCATGCGCACGAGAGCGCCGTGCTCCCCTTTCTTAATGACGATGATCGACGGGCCCCAGCTGT
>JADFON010000414.1 GCA_022562855.1 Candidatus Zhuqueibacterota bacterium
CCGTATTCCTCCACATATAACTCATCCCGAAACGTCCCGACGTTTTCAGAATACCAGTCCTGAATCTCGATGGCAAAATGGTAGTTATCCGGTTCAATATTATACGTGAACTGGTTTACTGCGACAGCATCGGAAGAAGTATCGATTTCGGATAATTCAAACCGCAAATCGTTATCCTTGATATCCTCCATAACCCTGTTCCAGTTTTCATCGTGAAGAAATACGCCGATGCGGTAGTTGCCATAATAATAACCCTCCTCTTCTTTAAATCGAAGGTTATTGACCGGGATACCATAGTATACTTCCACCCGCGTTCTTCCGTTCAGACCCCGAAAGGTGGCAAAATCGTATCCGAAATCAATAAACATACCTTTTGGTTCGTATTTGTAGTATTCGGGAAACGCTCTTTCAACATCGGATATGATTTTATTAAAATTTAAACCGTCATATATGGCAAATTGAAAAGGTTTCCCGAAAGCGCCTGCATGCTTTTCAAATACGAATGCAAAGTTTTCATATTGCCAGTAATCATTAATAAAAGGCATCCCTTTTTTTGTTACCCTGTTTTCCGGTATTCCATATTTTATCAGTACTTTTCCTTGCGGTGTATTCCATCCTTCGATATTATACCTCGGAACCGTATACCGGAGATTTGCTTCCGCCACCCGGCTGTAATGCTCCAGTTGTCTTTCGTTAAATGGTGACAAGTAAAGCGGGTCCCGTTGATACCAGAATTTCGTGGTATCGTTTTCAGTAGTGTAAATCTCCGTCTCCTTAAACCCGCCCACCTTTAATAGACCGATGTTTTCAAAAACCCTTCGTTCATCATCCGACATCAAATCTCTCGCCAGGACATAATGTTCAAACGCTTTTTCGTATTCGTGCAGGCGATGATATGCGAGACCGATAAAAAGCTGACCGTCCTTGTCCTCAGGATAGTGGTCAACTAACTCCAGAAAGAGATCCCTGAATTCGTCAAGATACTGCCGGTCGGGCATATAACCGTCGTACATTTGTTCCGATTCGTAAGAACTTTGGTATTTAACTTTATCGTAATACAACAAACCCTGCCGGTAAAGCGCGTCCCTGTCACCCGGTTTTATTTCAAGAATTCTACTGTTAAAGGAACGTGCAATTGAGTCATCGGCTGCAACAAATATATCCCACCTTATCGTGGGCATCATACTAATGTTTTTCATTGCCCATAAATCATCTACCGACATCAATGAGTTTCGGTAACGGTTATTATACTGTACCATATTCTTATCGTAGAAATAAACTCTTGGAACCGAATCAACCCTGTATTTGTAATCGTTTACCTCTTGCGTATAGTACTCAGCCAAACCGGCGAGAACGTCAGGGTCTTCGGGCGCAATTTTTCGGGCATGATCGAGAATTGTACGGGCATTTCGCGGCATAAACCTGTCTTTATAGACGTCGGCAAGCGCCAGTTTGTATTTTATATTTTTGGAGTCGATGCGGTTTGCATCCAAGAGAATCTGCTCTGCACGTTTCAGGGCAGCCGGGGTTCGTTTTGACTGGTATAGCAAAGCCATCTCATAATGTGCTTCGCCAAAACTCCTGTTCCTGCCGATAGCATCGTAAAAGGCTTTGATAGCTTCATCGATCTTATTTTGATCTCTAAGTTCGATACCACGTAGATAATGATCCTGCGCAGGCTGGGAGTAGAGGGGTGATATACAGAGTAAAACCATAAGTACAGGGATTGTCGCTCTAATTAGGCTCATAGAAAATTATTACAATAATACCGGAAAATAAAAAACAATGCTTTATAATATCTATTAAACAGATTTAACTCAACTATTCATTACTAACTTGCATTATAATATTCTTTTTGTACGAATGCAACACTAATATCATGCTCCGAACCATAATATGAAATTTAGATTGATTATACAGGCAGTGTTTACTAAATTATTGTACTATGTTGTAGTCTATAAAAGTTTCGGGATTACGGTACTTCCATTTTAGTGGGTGTTGCACAACCATGGAACTCCGTAGTTCGGGTCGTCCCTGACCCGAACATTTGTGCTCACAGCGGGGTCAGAGACGACCTCGCATACTGGTTTTAAAACCGATTTCAGTAGTTGCGTAACACGCACTTTATAAGGAATCCAAATGATAGCAAGTATGACCGGTTTCAGCCGGCATGAGACAACCTCCAAAGAATGTACCGTTGTTATCGAGATAAGGTCGTTAAACAACCGGTTTCTGGATGTATTTGTGAAACTGCCCCGCAAGTTTACCGAGTTTGAGGACGATATCAAAAACCTCGTTCGCAAGGAAATCTCCAGGGGAAAGATAGATGTATCTATTATTATCAAGGGATTTGAAGATGCCGGAAATGAGATGTCTGTGAATATGCCCCTGGCAAAAAAATACTTTAATATGTTCAAGTCTCTTGAAAAGTCATTCGGTGTACCGGTAACCGTAAAGCCGGAAGACCTGATGAAAATAGACGACCTGATCCAATTCAATACGTCGCCAAAACGGCGGGAGTGGTTAAGAAAATTGATTCTCAGGTCGATGGTAGTGGCGTTGAAAGA
>JADFON010000415.1 GCA_022562855.1 Candidatus Zhuqueibacterota bacterium
TCTCTTACCCGGCTTTCGGTAGATTTACTGCCCGACTTGAGCTATCCCCGCCTTACCATCTGGACAAAATACATGAACGTACCTCCCCAGGAGGTCGAAAGACGCGTTACCCGGAATATCGAAACGTCTCTCCAAACACTGCAGGGGGTCAAGAAAATATCCTCGATTTCCCAGGAAGGTCTGTCGCTTGTGCAGGTTGATTTCGAATGGGGAACGAATATGGATTTTATGACTCTGACAGTCCGCGAGCAGCTTGACAGGCAGTATTATGCAACCTTCGCCGAAGCGGATAGACCCATAATAGTTCGTGTCGACCCCTCAAATCAACCTATCATGTCGCTTTCCGTATCCGGGGACGACCTTCTCGAACTTAAAGAATTTTCGAGAGCGATTGTAAAGAGACGGCTTGAGCAAATTGACGGTGTTGCGCTTGCTACGGTCACGGGTGGACTCGACAGGGAAATTCATGTAGACGTGGATATCGATAGATTGTTAACTCTTGGAATCAGTCTGCAAAGCATTTCCGGGGCATTGAGCGCTGCGAATGAAAGTAAACCCGGGGGCTACATACAAAAGGGAAATTACCGGTATTCTTTACGAACCAAGGGTGAATTCCAGACTGTCGACCAACTCAATGATGTCGTTGTCGGCAGGTTCAACGAAAGTATCGTCTATCTCAGAAATGTGGCTAATGTTTCCGACGGGTTTCGGGAACGCGACAACATTACACGGTACAACGGCAGGGAGAGCATTGGCATAATAATCCAGAAAGAGGCGGGCAGCAACACGGTTTCGGTTGCCAAAGAAATAAAAGAAGTGCTCGGTCAACTGCGTAACGAGTTCCCCGATGTATCGATTTCGATAGCATATAATCAGGCAGATTTTATATCGAATTCCATCAATACAGTCCTTATGTCGATTTTATTCGGAGGAATACTTGCATTCCTGGTGCTGTTCTTGTTCTTGCACGACCCCCGTAATCCTATAAACATATCGATAGTCATACCGATTTCTATTATTGCCACGTTTAGTCTTCTCTATTTCACCGATGTCAGTTTAAACATTATGTCTCTTGGAGGTCTCGCTCTCGGCGTAGGAATGCTGGTCGACAATTCAATCGTTGTGCTTGAAAATATTTTCCGTCATCGCCAGGAAGGCAAAGGAATTATTGAAGCGGCGATTGATGGTTCAAAAGAAGTCGGCATGGCGGTATCCGCATCGACGTTTACTACAATAGCCGTGTTTTTCCCGATAATTTTTGTCGAAGGAATCGCCGGTCAGTTGTTCCGTGACCAATCGCTTACCATTACGTTCTCCATGATTTGCTCGCTGGTGGTATCGCTGACAGTCCTGCCAATGCTTGCCTCTCATTTATTTCAATTCAAAAATAAAGAGCTGGAACCTATAGTTCCTTTATCAAGAAAAGAAGGAATACAGGACCAGGAAAAATCAGCGGAAGAGGATGATTCTGACAAAATTCCCGGTATTGTTGTTCGTGTTTTATTAGTACTTTTGTTTCCTTTCAAGCTGATTTTCTACCGGTTGATTTGGCGGCTTATCATTCACCTCGTCATATGGAAAATCGTACTCTATAATGCGCTGTACAGATTTTTCTTTAAAACAATCCTCGGTTTTATTTATTTCTTGATTTTGAACTTGTTGCAATACTGGTTAACGCTTTTTTCTCGGGCGCTAACGTATATTTTTACACCCGTGTTCAAGGTATTTGACGACCTGTTTCAAAGAATTTTGGACATTTATGAAGGTATGCTCCAGTGGTCTCTTGACAACCGGTTATTTGTCCTTTCAATTACGATTTTGGTTACCGCAGCGTCATTAAGCCTTGGCGCAACGCTGGACAGGGAATTAATGCCCCCTGTCGACCAGAGGCAGTTCGAAGTGGAATTATTACTCCCTGTCGGATCAACGTTAGAGCGGACAGACAGAATCGCATTAATGGTTACGAATTGGCTGCTCGATATCGAGGACGTTGTCAGTGTTTTTTCAAGTGTGGGTATTATCCAGGAAAAAGGCATCCAATCGGATCAGACTTCCAGCTTGAACAGGGGGCTTATGTTAGCGAAGCTGAGCGATAAGGGCATGTATTCTACTGAAGATGTCATACAATTAATTCGGGACAAAGAGAATTTGCTTCCTGCCGGTACTCTTAACTTTTCTGCCGGTGAAACAACGCTTCAGCAGGTACTCGGTACAGACGAATCGGATATTGTTGTAAATATCAAGGGAGAAGATTTTAGCAAAACGTATGTGATGATGGATGAATTAATGGAGAAAATGAACCGGATCGACGGTCTTGAAGATATTCATTCAAGTTACGAAGAAGGTAAACCGGAAATCCGGATTACAATCGACAGGTTTCAAACCGACAGGTACGGGTTGTCGGTGAGACAGGTTTCCGATTATATTGCAAATTCTATGGGTGGAAACGTTGCAACACAATATACCGATTTCGACAGGAAAATTGACATTGTCGTCAGGTCTCAAGCATCTTACAGGGACGATTTCGACGATCTTTTGAATAGTATCATACCTCAAAACGGC
>JADFON010000416.1 GCA_022562855.1 Candidatus Zhuqueibacterota bacterium
GCGCTTGGAACGTTGTCCAAAACCGTCTGAAGCTTATCCCGTTCCTTTGCAAGTTCCGACGTCCTTTGTTCAACTAATTCTTCTAAGTGATTTTTGTGTTTTTCAATGACCGATTCCCGTTCAAGGATTTTGTCCGCCATAATATTAAAAGAATTGCCCAATACTTCCAATTCGTCTCCTGTATGCACGTTGACCCTTTTTTGCAGATCGCCTCCAGCCATTCTATCTGTGGTTGCTATTAAACCCTGCAATATTTTCTTGATCCTCTGGTCGATCAATGCTATAATAATCATCCCCCCGGCTATCGAAATAAAAATTATCTGAATTGCGCTTGTACCTTCGGCGGCAACTCGTTGATTAATTCTTGTCGTGCTTATCCCGACTTGAATTTTGCCTGTGTATTCCCCCTCTTTGAACATTGGAACAGATAATTCAAAAAAATGACCCTCCCGGTGAAAAAAACCTCCCGGGCGTCCTATTTCGTGAATATGCAGGCTGTCGGGATATTCTTTCAAATGCTCTTCCGAAACCGAATCGAATATACCGGTGTACTCTTCAGTAATTCGCTTTTCAATCAATGTGTTGTTTTTATCGTAAACTGCCGCAAAGACAATTTCTTCACTCAATTGAAATCCATCAAGAGACAAGCGTATCGATTCAAGATCGTTTCTGTTTACCAATTCGGCAAATAATGGCGCCACCATCTCAACAAAATCTGCAAAATGTTCTTTCGTTAATTCTTCGACCATTTTGTGATGACCCGATATTGTATAAAAGATGAGAATACTGACCAGAATGGAATGCAGTAAAATAAAAACGATGATCGCTTTGAGTCGCAAACTCCACTGAAACGGTCTAATACGAAATCGGCTCATAATCTGACTTTCGTTATCGGATCATTTTTCAACGAACCGTATCTCTCAAATTGGATTGCTGTGATGATTTATGTGTAATGATTTACCCATGTGTTTACACTTTTATGTACTTTTTGTTTAAAGATTTCTCAGCATGCCTGCCGCTGACGCGGCTCCGCTTTTCGGAGGCTATGCTCGCCACGTGAGTGGTCCCTCATCACATAGTGACCACTCACGTGGCGGGAAAAAGACAGTTCACAAAGGTAATAGAATTAACAACTTGCTGTCATTGTCCCGTCAGGGATGGCTCACGCCACGAGGAGCGTAGCGACGTGGCAATCTCTGCTTTCTTATTAGTAATAGTGTCAACACATGGGTAAATCATTACATATAATTATAAAGTTTCCCCATTTTCCCCACCCTTCTCACAAAGAGAAATACATTTTTCTACGGCGCCATAAATCTTTTCAAAATCATCGTCATTCACATCCTTACCGGAAAAACGTATCCGTTCAGCATGCTCAAAAATTTCTTGAACTATTGATATTATTTCTTCATCGACACCAGACTCCTCAAGAACATTGATAACCTGCTTATCAGATTTACTATCTTCCGGTATTCTGAATTTCATAACTAAGTAATTTTTAAATTCGACAAATATCTCACCGGTTTTTTGTTTAAACGAAAGCCTGCTGTCCAACTGGATCGATTTGATCTTTTTTATCTCAGAATCTTTTATAAGATCGGGTTGAATTTCACCAAGTTTTTTGACTATCGCCTTGCGCCGCATAACCAATACCAGACCTACAAGGAATCCCGACAGCGCAAGCAATCCTAAACCTGCCCATATCAGGCTGTATCCTCTCTCAAAAACAGGAACAAGACCTTTCACACTCATTCTCTGAGTTATCAGGTGATCTTTAATTCCTGCCATATTGTCAGTATATTCGATTATGATAGATTCGATATAGCCCATTCCAAGTTCGGCAGGCTGAATTGAATAGGTATATTCTTTGACGGTAAATACGACCCCGTTCCTGACTTCAGTTCTGCTCTTTGATTCGCTGCCGGTTATCAATAAATTCGTTAAGACAGGGTTCTCAAACGTGCCTATCGAGTAACGGTCGGGGTTACCTTCCCACGACATAATGACCGTCATCTCGACCGGTATATTTAACGGCGTTTCCGTATTATCTATGCTGATGGACAGTGAAATATTGATATTAGTAGAATCGGTTTGAAATGCGAAAAGAATTGACGGAATAGCGCATAAAATGAACATTAGATACATAATGATTCTATTTCTTCCGTCTGTTCCTCGAATACCAGAAACCGTGTCGTCAGCCTCTATGTCTAACCCTGTTTTAAATTTCCAATACTCTTCCCGGTCAGGAACAGCATTACGAATTACATAACGTACACCTAGATCGTCAGAGAGCACCTGATAGTCCTCATCAACGATAGGTCTGTTACCGTCTGAGTCTGGAGTTACGTTAAATGAAGTAAACCCGTTAGCGAATACTTTGCTACGCTGGATAGTGGTTCCGTTAAAGTAAGACATTACGCCAAGGTCGTTGACGGTAATGTAAAACCTTCCTGTCAACGCAGCCGGCGTATCCCATGCACCATCTATATGCCGCAGAGTGTACCTGCCGGCTGGACTAGTCTGTTGGAACTCTATCCACGGGTTTCCGTTCTCGTCGGTAGC
>JADFON010000417.1 GCA_022562855.1 Candidatus Zhuqueibacterota bacterium
GTGGGCCTGGCCAAACCCCCAGAACCAGTCTTATTCTTTACCATGTATATTATTGGAGGTATGTATCCGAACTTTCGCCCTTTCAAGTGATGGTGAAGCCGAATATTATATCTATCAAGGAATCTCAAAATCTCAAATAAGAATAACTGGACCTATGATCTTTGATGATGTAGTAAAATACAGAAAAATAGCGAATAAAAAAAGGTATATAAATGAGACTTCACAACCGAAAACGAAGAAAAATACTGATAAATATTACATCATTAATCGATGTATTATTTCTTCTGCTGATATTTTTTATGGTATCTTCGACCTTCATCGAACAACCGGGGATGGATCTCCAACTGCCGGAAGCGGAAACAAGCACGTTGAGGGAAATAAAGGATTTGGTTCTCCAAATTCAACCTGATGGTGTAATGTTTCTTAACAGCAGGCAGGTCAATTGGGAAAATTTGAAAGCGTTTCTCGATGAGGAATTTCAACAAAATACGGAAGCTGCCCTTATACTACAAGCCGATAAGGAAGTTAAGCATGGAAACGTAGTGAGGGTGATGGATATAGCCCAGCAAGTCGGTATAACAAAGCTCATAATTGCCACCAGCGACAAAAAGTAAATCACTCCCCGAAAACTTCAAACCACCCGTAAAGCCTGAATTTTATCAAATTACCTTCTTAGTGATTCGCCAATTTTTGAACGTTCCATATTTCATCTGTTTACCAGTGGCAGGCCTCCTTTTACAAACTCCTTGACATTATGCAATGTGTGTATTATATTATCAGTAGTAAATATATAAAGTATAATAAGTATATAAAATATAAATATTAATTAAAGTTTTAATATTATATGTCGATAATAAGAGTAAAAGGAGAGAGTCGATATGAAAAACATGAAAATACAATATTCTACCAAGGAAGTGTGCAGTAAATTTGATGTTACAAAAACGACTCTTTTCAAATGGGAAAAAGAAGGAAAGCTGAATAAGGTTCAAAAGGATTGGCGGGGATGGCGGTTATTCAGCGACGAAAACATAAACGAAATCCGGGATATAATTCAGAAAAAAATAAAAGAAAACGTATAAAGGGAATATTTAAATGTCAAATCTTAAAATGTGGTTGCTAAACATTTACCGTCACCTGTTCGAAAAAGAACAACTCGCATCACAAATATATGAAAATCAACGAATACCATTTGATTTCATTGCCGAAAAACTCCGCAAATCAGCGCGGGCAAGCAGGGATATAATCGGGAACGTAATTGTCGTGCCGAATAAGTACATCATCAGATTTTCACCGGAGGACCGTGCGTTTCGAAAGCAGTTTGAACAGATACTGATTAAGGAATTGCAGATAGCATTGGAAAAAGAGCTAAGAAAATGGCGCGCCGTTGAAAGCGGAGTGAAAAGTAGTATAATTATTGAAACAGACACGGCTTTGGACCTCGGAAACTTTTATATAGAGTGTCATTTTCTACCGCAGTCTAATCCTGATACGAAGAGGAAAAAAGCGATTCTTTATTCTTCGAAACGTCATGACATTTCAAAGACAACGATTCCTCCGTCAAGCTCACCGGAATCGCAAATTGGGTCATTGGTGCGTACATTGTTGAATTCGGAAAATCTAAGCCAATCATCGGACGGTGAAGATTATTTAATGTGCAATATAAAAGTCGTTGAAGCCGCAGGTGAAAAGTCATATTATGTCCCGGAAGGAAAATATTCTGCCGGAAGAGGAAAAGCTGCCGATATTCAGATTAGCAAAGAAGATTACAAGGTTTCGAGAAAACATCTTGAGTTTATCGTTGGAAAATCCGGGATGACTGTCAAAATGTTAGGTCGAAACGGGGGAATGTTCAATAATGAGTTCATTGGTTCCGGTGTGGAATGTTTTATGAATTCTGGCGATTCAATAACTATTGGAAAAGCTGACATAACAATTCAGTTAGAAAAAATGAATGGGTCTAAGAATGATTGCCACTCAAATTGAAAAAGGTATTAGGAAACGGTTTTACGGAATGTTTTGGGACTGGAAAAACCAATTGGCAACCGATATTTGGCAATCTAAGCTTGTTCAATGTATTGAGGGCGGGGTTCAAGTGGAGGGTGGTTATTGCCTCATGCCGGACAGGTATCTTGTTTCGATTCCTGAATCTCCGGAGATGCACGGAATGAATATGGACCAAATAGTGAATAAATTAAACAAATTTGTAAATAACTATGCAAAGGAATCCGATTATAAATTAAACAATGAAGTTCGTATTGACGTGATTAAGGGAGCCGGCAGACAGGATAATGGTCTCGATATTTGCGGTTGGGTTTCTGCGCATCGCCCTAATCCATCCCGGATCATAGCAGCAACCTATAGAACCGACGGCGAAGGCTGTCTTAGGTTCAAAGATATTTCTATGTGTAGAAATTACTTTATTGGAAGGTCGCCTGACGCCCATATTCAACTTGATGATCCTTATATTTCTTTACTGCATTCCTGCTTGATTATCAAGAAACCCGGACAGGTTGTTGTAAAAGATCTGCAAAGCAGGAACGGTATTTATGTCCGGGGAGTGA
>JADFON010000418.1 GCA_022562855.1 Candidatus Zhuqueibacterota bacterium
ATCCAGAGCTTTGTTTCTCTGGGCTGGACAACTGTATTGTGGTTTGTATGTGGATACTCGCTCTGTTTTAGCGGAGGTGAAGGAGGAATAATTGGGAATCTGGATATGGCATTTCTGGCGGGAACATCGGTCAATGATGTTTTTACCGGAAATAATGCCATCCCTCTTTATGTTTTTATAGCATATCAAATGATGTTTGCAATAATTACACCCGCATTGATAACCGGTGCATTTGCGAACCGTATCCGTTTTCCGGCGTATATGCTGTTTTTGACTCTCTGGCTGTTATTTGTGTATTTCCCGCTTGCTCACATGGTATGGGGTGGTGGACTTCTGGCGGATTTGGGTGTTCTGGATTTCGCGGGCGGCATTGTCGTTCACGCGAGCGCAGGTATGGCAGCGCTGGCATCCGTCTTTTATGTCGGCAAGAGAAATGTCGTTGAAAGAGGTCCGCACAATATTCCTTTGGTCGCTCTCGGAACAGCTTTACTCTGGTTCGGCTGGTACGGGTTCAATGCCGGCAGCCAACTTCAGGTCGATTCGATTACGGCTATAGCATTTATCAATACCGACGTGGCTGCTTCATTTGCAGCGACTACATGGCTAATATTATCATGGATTCTTGAAAAGAAACCCAAGTTCGTCGGACTTCTTACCGGTGCAATAGCCGGATTGGCAACGATCACACCCGCAGCAGGTTATGTGTCTGTCGGAAGCGCCGCAATAATTGGCATCGCCGCAGGAGGGGTCTGTTACTTTGCCGTTCAACTCAAGAATAAACTAAAATGGGATGATGCACTCGATGTCTGGGCTGTTCATGGGGTCGGTGGCATTATCGGGGTCATAATGCTGGGAATGTTTGCATCGAGTTCCGTCAATCCGGCTGTAGTATTGAATGGACTTTTTACCGGAGGCGGATTTGAATTTTTCATAAAACAAACCGTCGCGGTGTTGGTTGTTGGTCTCTATTGTTTTCTTTTCACTTATGTGATGCTGATAGTAATTAATTTTATTACGCCGGTAAAAGTGACAAAAGAAGAAGAAGAATCAGGAGTTGATGATGCACTTCATGGTGAAATTGCATACGAATAAGATCAACCCCGGTCTGAATCTGTGATGACAGGTCAAAAGAAAGAAATAATTTTATATAATTAATTGACGTGATTTTAAATTATACTATATAAAATTACGTAATATGTTCACCGTTCACTCAAATTTTCTCTCAGGAGGAAGAGTATGTTGCGTTCAATATGTTCTAAATTGATGAGCGCTTTTCCTATTGTTCTTATGAATACCGCTCTTATAATTATCATACTTTTTTTTACCGGCATTCCGGTTAAAGCGCAGGTTTCGGTTTCAGGTTCGGTGGCATTCGTAACAAAATATATTTGGAGGGGCTATAATATAGTCGATGATCCTGCTATCCAACCGTCCCTTGATTTTGGGTTCGGTGAATCCGGCTTTTCTGCCAATGTGTGGTATTCTGCAGGATTGTCGAAGCGGGATAAAAACGGTGCAGCAGACGAATTGGATTTTACTTTGGATTATTCAACCTCATTGGCTAACGGCGCCGCTATTTCCCTGGGTTTTATTTATTATACGTTTCCGAATCAGGATAATTTTGATTTCGGCGACCACGCTACACCGGAAATATACGCGGCATTTACACCGGGAGTCCCGTACCTTTCGCCAACCCTGACCCTGTATTACGATTTTAACCTGGGTGATGATCTGTATGCAACGATCGGTATCGACCATACTGCGGAGGCAGGTGAAGGTTCGGTCGGTGCAAGCGCTCTTTTAGCATATAATAATGGTCAATTCGGTGCGAACAGCGGATTTAGTCATGTTGAGTTATCGGTCTTTGCAGCTATTCCGGCAGGCGCATTTGAGATTGCGCCAAGTTTGACCTTTTTTGGTTTATTTGAAGACACAGTCAACCCGGATAATGAAATTTACTTTTCTCTGAACGTCGGTTGGTCATTCTGAAAAGTGAATAATCACTATCGGGTAAAATATGTCGACATCTTCGCGAACGAGCCGGACCCATACCGGTTAGGATTTTAATTTTGAACCGGATAATAACCGACGCTTCGCCTCATAAGAAATCCGCCATCTGCATATTATAGAAAAACCCTGCTGTAGACAACACGGCAGGGTTTTTTTGTAATTATTTTTTGATCAACGATTTATTTCTTGTACCATTCGTCTTTCAGTATTAAGGCTTTTTTTGTAATATCGCGTCCGTTGACCGACAACGTAACCGTATATTCGCCGGGACCGACAACTGCGCCTTGATTGCCTCCTCTGCCTCCGAAACCACGACCGCCTCCGCGTCCGCCCCTGCCGCCGCGACCGCCCCGAAATCCACGTCCCTCTCTATCAGCCGGCGGAGGGTTTCTTCTCTGCTCTAACTGCTGTTCAGTCAACATTCTCATGTCCCAAAGAACAGTGTTTATGCCGGCGGTTGTCGGTAAAGTTGGAGTTTGTCCCTGTTGGGGATTGACAAATTCGTTTATTACACGTACGCCTTTTTTTATTGTAATTTTAACCACACC
>JADFON010000419.1 GCA_022562855.1 Candidatus Zhuqueibacterota bacterium
GCCCAGGATACCTATTCAATATGGATAGATTATCCTTATATTGATAATGAATTTTCTCCAACTATTAATATTGCATCAACGAATTTAGTTAAAGATAGTTTGTCTTTTACACTGGAAGCAACGTATCTTGATTTTACCAATTCAAATTATGAGAGTATACGAGATGCCCTTAAGAACTCCAAAAAAGTATATGAATTAAATTTGAATGCAATTAACTATACTATACAGGATAAGACATTAAGCTATGGTAATAATAGAACAATAACGATTTTATCTGAGATTAAATACCTGGTTAATTTGGAAGTCTTAAAACTTAATTTTAACCAGATTAATATGTTGCCACCAGAAATTGGAACTTTAACTAAGTTAACTGAGCTTCATTTGGCATTTAATAAATTAAGCCAATTGCCAGATGAAATAGGGGCCCTAAAAAATTTGAAAGTTTTAGTGCTTAAAAAAAATGCATTTGATGAATTTCCAATGGTAGTAACTAAATTACCTTCCTTAGAAAAACTAGATTTACGAAATAATAATTTTACTTCTATACCTGTTTCTATTGAAAAATTGAAGAACTTAAAGGAATTGACATTCGAAAACAATTTTGCATTGGAAAAAGTGCCAACACAAATAGGAAATCTAAACAACCTGGAGAGGTTAAATTTTGCTATTTGTGTCAACCTGATATCTTTACCTGATGAAATAACGGATCTAAAAAATCTAAAATATCTAGTTCTAAAATATATGAAGTGTTAGAACGGTTAATTGAAAAAGGCTTGGTTTCAAGTGTAATAGAGAATAATGTTAAACATTATATTTAAACCTTTCCTTTGATAACTTTTAGTCATTTAAATTTACCGTCGGAAATTTTGGTTTTATTTTATGAGGGGTAGTTTTGTAAAGAAACTTAAAGATATTTATAAAATTAAAAAACAATAAATTTAAAAACAGAGTTTTAATATTATATTCACTGTTAACTACATCGTTGAAACCAATTTTTCTTGGTTCAGACGCATTATGTAGGAGGTTTAAATGGAAGATGAAAAGTTTTTAGAATCTATAAAACAACTTAGAAAAGATAATAAAGAGCAATACTCTGAGGAGCTGATCTCAGACGCCATGATACGGTCCGGGGATTCCTTCGGTTCATATGACTTCAACAAGAGTATAGATTACGGCTTACTTCGACGCCAGGCAAGAATTCTCGGCGTTTTTATGTCGGTATTTATCGCCATGTTTCTTTTTACCGCAGGAACGGTCAACAATGCCGCTGTCAGAGTTTTTCAGCCAACAAAGGAATTTGCCGAACCTGCATCGTATTCCCTGGATGTATTACCCGGCGATACCGAGATAATTCGAAACGAGTCAGTCACAATTCGGGTCAATATTAATGGGAATGTCCCCAACTCTCTCAAACTCTATCAAAAAAGAGAATCAATCGGCGAATATGAGTCTTTCGAGATGATAAAGACCGGGGAGAAGAGTTTTACCTTTTTAATCGATAATGTAAAGGAATCATTTGAGTATTTTGTTCGTGGGAATGACCGGTCCGGTTTATTTTTAAACCGGTACATAGATTCAGGAGTTTACAATCTCAAGGTTATTTACAGACCGGCAGTGCGTATCCTCAAACTGCATCTTGAATATCCGCCGTACTCCCAAATGGGGAGCATGTATCTTGAGGACAATGTAGGAAATGTAAGCGCACTGAAAGGTACCGAAGTCCAGTTGAGCGTTTCATTGAATAAACCGGTAAAGAGCGCTTTTTTGAAGTTTGCCGGCGCCGAACCGGTTCCGATGACCGTGAACGGTTTAACAGCAGAAACCGGTTTCACCGTTAGCGGAAATTCCCGGTATACTATTCAATTAGCGGATGAAGATAATATTACGAATATCGATCCAATCGAATACAGGGTCACGGCGTTGGACGACGCTTATCCGTTTATACAGCTTGCCATTCCCGGTGAAAACATGGATCTTACCGAAGATAAACAGGTCTTACTCGGAATGGGTATAAGCGATGACTTTGGACTTTCGAGGCTTCGTCTCGGTTACCGGCGGGTCGGTCCGGGCGAAGATAGCACAAACCCGTCTCAGCCAGGCGACCGGGAGGAATTGTTGGATTCCGGAACCGGGAATGTTGAAGGAATCCTTACATTGGATAAATTCACCTATTTAGATATACCGCTCGATAACAGGCAGGGGTTAGTACAGGATATTTACTTTTTCTGGGACCTGAAAAATCAACAGATCTTCCCGGAGGACAGGATCGAGTACTTTACGGAAGTATACGATAACGATAGAATTTCCGGGCCAAAGGTGTCGCGGACAAAAGTTTTTACCCTCAGACTGCCTTCCCTTGATGAATTATTCAGCCGGGCGTTCGATGTCCAGGAAAAACAAGAAGAGAGTCTCTCAAAGATTGTTGAGGACAGCGAAGAGCTCCGGCAGACATTGAAAGAGTTGTCGGATGATTTTCTGCAATCGAAGGAAATCGAATGGGAGCAGCAGCAGAAAACCGAAGAAGCTCTTGCGAAACAGGAAGAACTGCAAAAAAGA
>JADFON010000420.1 GCA_022562855.1 Candidatus Zhuqueibacterota bacterium
CACGACGAAATCGTTGAGCAGTACGCCGATGACGCCCAGCACGACAGATTCGCCGGGACTGTCGGCCGCGCGCGCCGTTTGCGCCGTTTGTTGACAGTACGTTTTGAGGTCCACCGAGTCGGCAACGGCCATTGTGTGTCTCAAGAGTACGCGTGTCGGGCTTGGATAAGACAAGCAAGCGCCGGAATTGGTTCTCTTCGCAGCTCTCGAACCGCCACTGAAGAGATTCGAACTCAACGGCAAGTATCCGGCAAATCTATCACTGGGTCAACTGCGTTATCTCTATACTCAGTCTTGGTTTGGGTCGCGCCGTGCGGCGCCCGTTCCGCCGCCTCTGCCGTCAAGTATTACATAATCCGCACCGGAATCAAGCGCAAAATCTATATCTTCTTCGATGTGGCTTGCCGCAAGTTTGAAACCGATAGGTATACCGCCGGACCGCTCACGGACTTTATCGCCAAAGTTTTTGAAATCCTCTACACTTTTCAAGTCACGGAATGTTGCAGGGGAGATGGCTGGTTCTCCCGGTTTCAAACCGCGCACCGCCGCTATCTCTTCCGACACCTTAGCGCCCGGTAAATGACCGCCCGTACCGACTTTTGCACCCTGTCCACCTTTAAAGTGAAACGCCTGGACTTTTTCCATCAATTCCCACTTAAACCCAAACCGGGCTGAGGCTAATTCGTAAAAATATCGGGAATTATTCTCTTGTTCTTCAGGAAGCATACCGCCCTCACCCGAGCAAATCCCTGTACCTGCTAATTCCGCTCCTTTTGACAAGGCGGTCTTTGCCTCTCTCGAAAGCGCACCGAAGGACATATCCGAAACAAAAACGGGCATTTCCAGTATCAGTGGTTTTTTCGCATTTGGACCGATTATTACTTGCGTGGAGACCGGGTCCTCATCAAGAAGCGGTTTTCTTGCCATTTGGGCAGGGAGAAACTGTATGTCTTCCCATCCCGGCAGTGTTCTGCGGTCGACGCCCATTGCAGCGGACGGACCGTGATGTCCCGTTTTAGTAAGACCATTCCTGGCAAGATTTTGTATGTACCCTGTATAAGGTTCCGTAGACTCAGGATGCGTGTCGGCATAATCGCCAAGATACTCGTCCGAATTGAAAGGAGACGGGTGGTTTTTCTCAAATTCGAAAATATCGCTTTTGTTTATATAGACGCCGCCGTTTTGCCGTACCGACGGAAATTTGTGGAGAACCTCTTTTGGGTTATAAGAGCTGACCCCGGTATCGTATTTGTAGTCCCAGTTATGAAGACCGCATATCAGGTTTTCCCCCCTCACGTAACCGTCGCATAATAACGCCCCTCTGTGCAGACAGCGTCCATATAAAACGGATACTTGTTCGCCGAAGCGAATTATTACAAGATCGGTATCGGAAACTTTTGCATGTTCGGGTTTTTTGTCCTCGAGGACCTCCCATTCGATGATTTTTACGGGCTTCGCCATTTTCCCAAAGGAAACCTCAGTTTTTCTTGAAGACATAGTAATCTTTCCGGATAGATTTATTTATCCTCTTGTTCAAAGCTCGATTTATTAGTTGATGTGGTGTGATAAATGTGGAAGATATTGATAGGAGAATATACTATATTTCAACATGAATAATCAATCATTTTATTAAAAAAGGAACTAGTGCCGGGGTTTTATTTCTCTGGTTTCCAGCGAGACCTTGTGCGAATTCTGCACAGGTTTCGCTGTTATTTTGGAACGTTTTTTTGAAATGTGTTCGATCTGTTCTACCGGTCAGCCATCTTCTATTTGTAAATTGTTTGTTCTTAGTTACAATTAATTGCCCGGTAAATCCTGTACATCGATACAAATAAACGATGAATTCTCATCTGCGGAAATCTTTACCTGTGTCTCGTTGGTAATTCGAGCCTGGTCTTTTGTGCAGAATTCTTCTCCATTGATACTGAGCTTCCCGTTATTCAGATAAATGAAAATATTACGCGATTCATCGGTGTCGTAGGTTATCTCCTTGCCTTTATCGAGTTCCGACAAGAAAATCGTTGTGTCGGAGTGTATAAATAGTGCGCCGTTATTTTCTTTATTTGAAACAACCGGAAGTAACGTGTTTTTCTTTGACTCGGATGAAAAAATCTTTTGCTCGTAAGAAGGTTTTAGACCGCTTTGATTCGGCAGTATCCAAAGTTGATATAAATTTGTCGGCACCTCACCATAATTGTGCTCGGAATGCATGATGCCTGTTCCCGCTGTCATTCTCTGCACCTCACCTGCGCGTATTACTTCCTCGTTTCCCATGCTGTCCTTATGGTTCAACTGTCCCTCAAATATAATAGAAACTATCTCCATTTCCTTGTGAGGGTGGGTGTCGAAACCGGTATTCGGCGCAATGATGTCGTCATTGAATACTCTCAATGAACCGAAGTTTACGTTCGCGGGGTCGTAATAGTTGCCGAATGAGAACAACCAGTAAGTCTGAAGCCATCCGATGTCCGAAAAATATCTTTTGTCCGCTTCTATTTTTTGTATCATGACTTTTGTTTCCTGAATAATACATAGTACGAGATACAATCCCAAAT
>JADFON010000421.1 GCA_022562855.1 Candidatus Zhuqueibacterota bacterium
CGACAGTTATATGGAAAACCTTAACAGGCATGGCGCAAAACGGTGCTTTGTCTTCCAAGCCACAGTGCTGGTTAGCGGTACATTGCTTTTGGCAATAGGACCTCTGGGTATTGAATCATTATGGATGAATTGGATCATTCTTGTAAAGACCGTTTTATTGTTTACGCTGATGGGATTGCTTTCATACGTTCACCTGAATTTGCAGCCAAAAATCGAGTCGTATCTTGCCGGTCTAAGCGAAAATTCCGAAATTCCCGATGATCTTGTTTCCAATATTAAACCGTTTCGGGTGAGAAGAAAAAAGCTTGCTACGATTTGCCTGTTCTTGGTCATAACCGTTATTATCTTAGGACTCCAGCTTTCAGCCTCTTTTAATCCGGTTTTAACGGTATTCTTAATCGGGTTGGCGGCATTATTTTCATGGAGAGTAAACAAAACCATCATAAAACTTGGATGGATTTAGCAAAGCGGTCCCGCCTTGGCGGGATAGATTGTTAAAAAGTGAGGAAAATATTTTGGGTAAAAATATAGTGCAAAAAATATTCGGATCGCATCTCGATTCGGGGAAACTTGAAACAGATCAACCTATATCTGTTAATATTGACCAGGTATTGACCCAGGACGCTACCGGCACGATGGCATTCTTGCAGTTTGAGGCAATGGGTCTGCCAAAAATCAAGACAGAACTTGCGGTATCATATATAGATCATAATATGCTTCAAACAAGTTTCCGCAACCCTGACGACCACAAATATCTTCAGACCGCCGCAGCGAAGTACGGCGCATATTATTCACGTCCGGGCAACGGGATCTGTCACCAGGTGCATCTTGAAAGATTTGGGGTTCCGGGCAAAATCCTTCTCGGTTCGGACAGTCACACACCGACCGGCGGTGGACTGGGAATGATATCGATCGGCGTCGGAGGTATCGATATAGCGACCACGATGGCGGGAAACCCATTCGAGTTGAATATGCCAAAAGTTGTAAAAGTTAACCTGACGGGAGAATTAAACCGCCCCTGGGTGGCGTCGATGGACATTATACTTGAAATGCTTCGCAGGCTGACTGTAAAAGGCGGCGTCGGGAAAATATTTGAATATTCGGGACCGGGTGTTGCCAGCCTGACCCTGCCTGAACGCGCCACTATTACCAATATGGGCGCTGAATTGGGCGCTACGACATCGTTGTTTCCAAGCGACGACCGGACAAAGTATTTTCTCGAAGCCCAAGGCAGGGGAGACGACTGGCATGAACTGAAGGCAGACCCGGATGCCGAATACGATGAGGAGATGGAGATAAATCTCGACGAATTGCGTCCGCTGATTGCAAAACCGTCCAGCCCGGATAATGTTGTACCGGTAAAGGAGATCGAAGGTCTGAAAGTAGACCAGGTCTGTGTAGGAAGCTGCACGAACTCTTCGTACCAGGTGATGTCGGGGATCGGTGAACTTCTTAAGGATAAAGTGATTGCTCCCAATCTCAGTATGACGGTCACACCGGGTACAAAACAGGTATATGAGATGATGGCGGACAACGGTGATCTCGCCAGCATGATAAAAGCCGGCGTGCGAATCCTCGAATCGGCGTGCGGTCCTTGTATCGGTATGGGGCAGGCGCCCCCGTCCGGTGGTGTTTCTATCAGGTCGTTTAACAGGAATTTCAAAGGAAGAAGCGGAACGATGGATGCGCAGGTATACCTCTGCAACCCGTTTGTGGCAACAGCTATCGCGCTCGAGGGTAAAGTGTTTGACCCGGCCGATACCGGGATGAAATTCGAAGAGCGTCCCGAATCGAAGCAATTTATCGTAAATGACAATTTTTTGATTCCACCGCCGGAAGATTCATCGGATGTGGAGGTTTTGAGGGGTCCGAATATTAAGCCGATTCCAATCAACGAACCTCTCAATGACACAATCGAAGCGCCGGTGGTCCTGAAAACCGAAGACAATATTTCGACCGACGATATCCTGCCGGCAGGCAGTGAAATACTGCCCTTGCGTTCAAATATTCCTGCAATATCGGAATTTGTCTATCACCGTCTCGATGAGACATTTGCAAAACGGGCGAAGGAACTTGGCAAAAGCGTCATCATCGGTGGAAACAACTACGGTCAGGGTTCCTCACGAGAACATGCGGCGATGGCGCCGATGTATCTCGGTGTCAAAGCGGTGATCGTGAAGAACTTTGCGCGTATTCACCGGGCAAACCTGATAAACTTTGGCGTTTTGCCGCTGGAATTTGACTATACCGACGATTACGACAAGATAAACCAGGACGACACGTTAAAAATATCGGGTGTGAGATCGGCGGTCGACAACGGCGGTAGGTTTATTCTGGAGAACGAACGTACAAACGAAAAATACCCTGTGCATGGCGATTTCAGCGAACGGCAAAAAAAAGTGTTGCTTGCCGGGGGGCTGTTACCGTATATTAAGTCCCAATCGAAATAAAAGACATTTGCAGTCAAAAATCAGATTCTCTATATTTTTTTGGCATATTTTTACGACCATTTTGGGCGCTTTATAACCAATAATGTCTGGTAAAGGTTAATCTG
>JADFON010000422.1 GCA_022562855.1 Candidatus Zhuqueibacterota bacterium
GTTGTAGATGCAATACCAGTAAAATCTCCTAAACTTGAGTTGCAAGTTTAACAATCTTGGAGAAACCAAATGGTTTTTCTAAAGGATGAGAGCATGATGCAGACTATCAATCAAGGGGCTATCTTATATGTGTTTCTATTTGAATTTCGCCTGTATTCGTATCGGTTATTGTAAGGTTGGTCATTTGTTTTTTTTCTGTCTTGTTGTAGTAACTTTCTCTTTTACATTGATATTGACCGTACTGTAATAATGATGAATTATTTTCAAAATGTTCAAGTGAATTATACTCGGTACTCATATCGAAAATCAAAACACCGTTGGAATCCAGAAGAGACAGCATTCCCCGGACCGCTTTTACTATGTGGTCCAATGTCGGCTGGTAATTCATGCTGTCATACATGCAAAAGACAGTATTAAAACTATTTTTCAAACATGGTAAAGTTATATCGGATTGAACCAGATTACACCACACATCATTTCCTTTGTCTAATAGTTTTAAGCGCGCCTTCTTAAGCATTGCAATCGACCGGTCGCATCCATAAACCTCAAAACCCCGCTTTGCAAATTCGCTTATAAATGCCCCCGTCCCGCATGCGGCATCAAGCAGTAATCCCGGTGGATGACCATGCTTGTGGCACAAAACTAATACATAATCTGCCCACACGTGGTAATCGACGTGGTCCATAAACCGGTCATAGATTTCCGCCAGAGCGGTATACGGCTTAGTTTGAACCGGAGTTTTCCTTTCTCCGAATTGTAATTTTTTTTGCAAGTTGTAGCGCCTCTGTGAATCCGCAATGGTCTGCCAGCCCTTTTCCTGCTAAGTCCATTGCCACGCCATGGTCGGGAGACGTTCTTACCAAAGGTAAACCTGCCGTAAAATTTACCCCCTTAAGGTCACTGTACATTTTAAAGGGAATCAATCCCTGGTCGTGATAGAGAGTTAAGATTCCGTCAAATTTTTCACGGTTCCTTTTTGTGAACAGGGTATCGGCAGACATTGGCCCGGACCATTGACCACCAAGTTTTTTTAATTCTTCAACAGCAGGTTCTATAATTTTTTTTTCTTCATCCCCGATGGTTCCGTTTTCTCCCGAATGCGGATTAAGTCCGCATACGGCAATTTTGGGATTTTCCACACCGAAATCGACTGTTAATGAGTTATAAAAAAGTTCTCCTTTTTTATAAATAATATCCACGGATAGATTTTCGGGAATATCACGAACCGAAAGATGAGTAGTTACCAGACCGACTCTCAGGGAATTCATCACCATTATCATTATCGACCTGCCTGTGCCGTTCTTGGTGTCTCGTCCGTGCGGACCGTCACTCCCCGCGTTGTCTGCCAGCCACTCGGTTTGCCCGGAATAGGGGCTGCCGGGAGGGAAAAATGTCCACTTTGTAATTGGAGCGGTAACAATACAGTCACACGATTCGCTTTTCCAGAATTCTACTGCCTCAGAAAGATAGCGATAAGCCGTATTTCCTGATTCGCGGGTCGGCAGTCCGGGTTTAAAATCGGTCTCATTTACGATGTTTGCCGGTGTGGAGGAAATGAGGTTTTTGAGTACTGCTGTTAAGCCCGAAGTAAATTGAGATTGTTGCGCTGCATTAAATCGTTCGAAAGTAAGTTGGAAAATTTCTTTTGAACCAAAGATAGCGATATTACAATCTTCCCGGATTTTTGGATTGGAAAGTGATTTTATTATTACTTCGGGACCGATACCATTATAGTCGCCGGAAGAAATAGCAATAGTTAAAAACCGCATGTCACAGTCCCGTCGGCACGTCTATAAATACCGTTTCGATTCCGAATTTCTTACCCAGCAAAGCGCCAAGGCTCTTGACGCCCAGAGTTTCGGTGGCATAATGTCCCGAAAAAACTAAGCTTACATTGAGTTCTTTGGCTATATGAAAACTAATATGGTCCTGCTCGCCGGTAAGAAATAAATCTATATTTGTCTTTGCTAATTGTTCGATCATCGAAGCGCCGTCGCCGGAAATTACAGCTATCGTTTTAATTGCATCGGGTCCGAATTTGTATCCGACCGGCTCGACTCCGAGAGAATCCCTGAGTTTTGCGAGAAATTCCTGGTATGTAAAAGCTTTATCCCGCGCCGCTTTGTAACCGATCGACACGCCGTGATATACTCCAAACGGTTCTATGTTAGTGTAATCGAGAATCTTGATTAGCTCTACATTATTGCCGACTTCAGGGTGAAGGTCGAGAGGCAGGTGAACCGAATACAAGGATATATTATTGCTCAGAAGGGTTTTTATCCGTGCGCCGTGTGTACCCGTTACCGCAAGCGGTTTGCCCCAGAACAAACCGTGGTGTGTCAGCAGCAAGTCCGCTCTTAAGGCGGCTGCTTTATTAATTGTTTCTGTACATATGTCTGTCGCCAATGCAATTTTATCGACGTTTGAATTTCCTTCAACTTGCAAACCGTTCAGCGCCACGTCGTCTATCTCAGCGATTGATAAGTAGCTGTCGAGAAAATCTGTTAATTCGGTAAGTTTCATAATTTTTGTAGTTGAATTATTTTTGTTAATG
>JADFON010000423.1 GCA_022562855.1 Candidatus Zhuqueibacterota bacterium
ACCCGGGGTTCCCGGCAGCGTAAAAAGCGGAGCATCGTCACCGACTTCGAGCTTCACCAACGCAGCATCGGCGGCGCTTACGTTTTCGGAGGCTGCCTGAGAATCTCCGGAAGCCTGCGAATCCGCGTCACCGGAAGAACACGATATATACATTGCCATGGCTAAAGCCAATAATATTACTTTTAGTCCTTTCATTTGACCTCCTCTATATTTTGCGCAAATTTGCGCTTTAGTTTTGACAAAACAACAACTTGCGTATAATACTAATTTTTTTTTATTTTATTCAATTCCTCATTTATTATACAATCTTTTCTTCCGCAGAAGGAAATCTTCCCTCCCAAGAATTAAGTTCTCTTTTGAAGGAAGTTGTGCAATAGCGAGCCGCGCTCTATCAATTCTTTCCGACGGTTCGGGGTGAGTAGACATTAATTTTTCTACAAAAGACGGGTTCGAAGTTCTCAGTTCTGCCAATTTCTCCAGAAATGAGACAAAACCGTTCGGGTCATATCCCAGTGCATACAAATATTTTATCGCATAATCATCTGCTTCCAGTTCGTTGTTCCTGCCGTAGTTTACCATCCCCAGACCCGCAATAATGTCAGCCGCGAGTAATTCCACCAAACCCGGATCGCTCCCGAATGCAAGTGTCAGCAAAAATTGGTATCCGTATAAAGACGTCAGTTTCTTCATCGAATGTTTGCCAACTACATGCCCGACCTCATGGGCGAGCACACCGGCAAGCTCTGCCTCGTTTTCCGCCCTGAGAATCAAACCGCTGTAAACATATAAATATCCCCCAGGCAGCGCAAATGCATTGATTGTCGACGAATCATCGACTATGGTAAAATTGTAATCGATGTCCTGTCTGTCGCATACCGATACGATTTTTTGACCAATTGTATTTACGTAATCCATCCACTCTTCGTTATCGAGCAAATCGACCTGGCTTTCTATTTCATCGGCAAATTCGGCTCCCATCGATGTTTCCTGGGAAGTTGAAAAAATATTCGCGCCGCAATAGATAATAAGCGGAATCGAAAGCGATAGCGAAAACAGGATATAATATGCTATATTGATTTTTTCGATTCTTCTCATAAGCTCATGTATAATTTCTATAATTTTATATCAATCTTCCAGTGTTTTTACTCTCTGGTGTTTTGATACAAATTGTACAATTGCGTCCCTGCCCAGGTCGGTAACCGACAAAAACTCCACATATACTTTGGTCCTGCCGGCGACTTCTCTTATCCTGACTATTCTACCAATTATTCCTTTAAAATTTATCCCCTTTTTTCCCAGGATTTCAATTCGAAGAATTGCATCATTTTCGCATTTAACGTCGGTAAAAAAAGAAATACCTCCACCACTGAGACTGACAATCTTACCCAGGAAACTAACGGTTGTCGTTTCTTCGGAAAACTCCAGGTTTTGGATAAAATACTGCGCATCCTCCTCCGAAATCTTAAAAAATCGCCCGGTCAGGTGAATGTTTACACGGTAAAAATGCCTTCTCTGTTTGCGTGAAAAATCCTCGGAATGCTTGAATTCCACGTTTTTGCTGTCAATTAGTTGTTTAACAGACAGCGGAAAATGGTAACCGGCATCCTTTTCTCTCCAGTAATATCCCGTAAAAGGGGCGCCCGGTATCATTACATGTTCCAACTTCGAAAAATCCTCGCAAAACAGCGAAATTGTCTTAGTCGTATTTGCAGTTACAATCGTATGTAAGAACTTAGCTCCATGCGAAGTAGGTACAGTCAACCGGATGCTCTGTTTCGGCGGAATCTGTCTTGTCGATCTCAGGTTATCATTGGCATGAAAATCTTTAAAAAAGTACTTTTCGCGAACGGCTTCCAGGATTTCTGCCGTTTCTTCTTTTGACCCGTTTGAGCCTAATACTTCGGACAGAGATAAAAATTTCTTTACAGTTTCATCAAATGTTTGAATAGAATGCAGTAATTTCTGCGGGCTTTTCTTGAAATAATATTGGGCTAAAAGCACAAGTTTTGAAGCTTCTTCCTCAGACAGGTCTTTTGCTTCAGCCATTCTATGGAACCATCGCCATTCCCATTCCATCAATTTCCGTTTTCGACGCAGCGTTAATGCAACCTCCCACAATATCAGCAGCCCGATTACCATTATACCGAACATCAAATAAAAGTACAGAGCTTCTTCTGATGGAGGTTCAATCCTGAATTTTTCTAATATTCCTTCCCACGACTGATCCATTACTACCGGACACGGTTAAGACAGATTAAATCTAAATATCTGATATTGAATGCCAATCTGTTTATCAATATAGAATCAAACCGAAAAAAATATTTTCATTTCTTACCGAATATCGATTTCAACATCTCTGTTATCATATTCCAGAAAGAAAGATTTATATTATAATCGCGTCTAATCGCAGCGGCATCTTCAGTTTGACTGCTTGCCATTAACGTACTGTATAACTCTTTTACAACAGGTTCCAGTTTCTTACGTGGAATTGTATACTTTTTTTTCAAATCAAGCGCAATCTCATACCTTCCCGCTTCTATATGCTTGTTCCAC
>JADFON010000424.1 GCA_022562855.1 Candidatus Zhuqueibacterota bacterium
TATGATCGAGGACACTTGTTTTGATTCAAGATTTGCCAGGATCAGAGAGATCGTCTGCGGATGTTCGTTCTGGATAAAATTCATAAGCTGATGCGGGTCGACGTCCTTGAGCAGTTTAAAACCGCTGACATGAATTGCAGCTTCTATTTTCGCCAAAATTTCATGGGATTTTCGTGGACCGAGCGCCTTTTCGAGAACTCCCTTTGCATATTCAATTCCTCCCTGCGAGATATATTCCTGAGCCATAATCATCTGGTAGAATTCTTCGATAACCGCTTCCATGATTGTGGAAGGGACGTCCTTCATCTGGGAGATTTCTACAGCGAGTCTTTCGACATCCTTATCCTTAAGGTGTTTGAAGATCTGAGACGCAGCTTCAGAACCGACAGCAATAATGAGTATAGACGCCTTTTGCCTGCCGGATAGATTTTCAATAGTTAAGGTTGGGGCTTCACCTTCCATGAGAAACTTTCTATTAGTGAAATTTTAGCAAATTTCAGGGTAGATATATACGGTAGTATAATCGGCACCATTTGACGCAAGTTTAATATTAAAAACCAATCAATGTAAGTCAAGCATTTTGTTTGATCTATCAAGAATATATAAGCAGCCATTTATCGGTTGCATCCCAATATACAGGGACCCTTTCCAGCGGCAGTGGTGTTTCCCATTATCCCCCGTCCGCGAAATTCTTAAGGAGCGATTTGCGTTTTCAATCACGATGAGTGTAAAATCTTTAGTAGTATCTCTTATCAGTATATTCGGAATCGCAATAGATTCTTAAACGTGGATAATCATATCCTCTCTCCAAATCACCTGCTCCACGATTGACATACCCCGGAGAGGCTTCGCCCATTCATGTATAATGAACTGCTGCCGAACTAAAAATACCCGAAGCTGCCAGCATGAACCATGCACACCGACATTTGCCGGGTACGGTCCGGGAGTTTGCGGCAGCCGGAGCAATCCGAAGATTCTTGCATCCTCGCTTACAAAACTTATTTTTTCCTTGATCAATTGTTGTTTACAATAAGCCGGAAAAGGCAATGTAAGAATTGCCAATGTAATTAATATCTTATCTTGATGATATATTTCATCTAATTTTCTCTGAAAGATTGTAAGTTTTGTATTAAATTAGACTTTCTTTATAATACGCCGGTTTTGCCCGGGATATTTCTGAACATCAACAATCAAGATAGTTCGAAAACGGTCGGCATATGATAGATGTATAGTAGATACCATGCGTTTTTATTAAATGTGATTCCCGTCACATTGGATAATTAACTATTGTTTTTTTAGTAGTTTGTGAGTATAATGTTACTGATAAAAGCGTACCCCCTCGTCTAAAATTCTCACTAAATTATCAAAAAAAATATTTGTCAGGAAAACATTCATGAGTCAAGTTTTGGACATGTTTTCCCGTGAAAGTAATGGTTTTGAACTCACTGGTATTAAGACACTTGCAAAAGTTCTCCATTACCACCCGGACCGGGAAAGCAGTTTTTTTTCAGGATTAATTCTCGCTAAGGACCTTCAAAGCGACCAGGAAGTAACATTATATACTTCCGGCACGCCGATTACCCACAAAAGAGTTGCAAGATTACTGCATTTACATGAAAACAATCCTGGATGGGATCTGAATTTCAAGCTCAAAAGAACCGCTCAACTTATCGAAAGTTTCAAAAACGACATAACGACAAAGATAAAGAAACTTGTAGAATTCAGGAAGAATTACAAGGTTTACGACACATTGCTGGGCACAATATCGGATGAGTTGAACTCTCATATTGACGATATTCTATCCGACGAAAATATTACGCTTGAACTTTATAAAATGAAGTACCTGGCAGATTCGTCAGAATGCAAGGGAGCGACAAAATTTTTTAATCATACTGCCTCTGTTATTGTATTTGCTTTTGCTTTGTCAAAAGAAAAAGATCTCGCAAAAAAAATAGACTTTTCCAGCGATGATCATAAGAATCTGATGAAGGCGGCTTTCTTCCATAATATTGGAGCGGTGTTAGAAGTAGATCCGATATTAAAAGCCCTGGAAAATAAAAGAGAAAAGCTCTACCATCATGCAAATAGGAATTCGGTCTCCCTCGTAGAAAAAATCAAAATGAGTATTGATTCTCTAAAGGCGATCAAATATGTAAATGAGAATTTTTTCGGCGGAACGAACGTTGCGAGCCATGAGGACAACAAAAGTATTTGGATGGCTAACATTATTATTGTTGTAGATAAATATCTCCAGCTCGAGACCGGGCTGTTCCGTGAAAAAGTCAAACCGTCCCAGATAATAGACCAGTTGAACGTAGAGGCTGTAAACAAAATATTGAATAAGAATGTTGTCAAGGCAATTACAAACGGTCTGGGTATGACAAAAATCGCCGGCTTTTATCTCGAAATTGAAAAACTGCTTTCTTTATGTACTTTTGCCGGAGGGGGACATTCGTGGCCCTATCCGGTAACCGGTTTCAAAAGCCCCACACTTTTTGTATGTAAGCGAGACCATTTCGATTGTCCACACTATGAAACGTCGGTAA